>DATIEH010000470.1:0-3779 GCA_035455905.1 Binatia bacterium
CAGGGAGAAACCGATGAATGTAGATGCTCGTTCCGGGTAATGGCGTGTCATTGAGCTATACAGAATTTGCGGCCAAGGGGCAATTGATCTAAATCTTTCGATGCCTCCGTTCGGCGAGCAAGAAAGAATCGGAGTGCACTAGCGGCGCCCCACTGTCATCTCGAGTGCAGCGAGAGAGCTTGTATTTCTACATGACAGGAAAGTTTTCTCGCGCCTCTGGGCTCGAAGTGACAATCCTGAGAAAGGTCGTTGCAATAAAATACTCTTCGACGCAGACAAGTCTTTGGACGACTAGGATCTGGGGAATTTCAAACGCAGCTTCATTCGGTTTCTTGAGGGAAGCACCCCGCCAGCACACTTAGCGCTCAGCGTACGTCCGCGAGGATGACGTCG
Source organism: Binatia bacterium (assembly GCA_035455905.1). Classification (GTDB taxonomy): domain Bacteria; phylum Desulfobacterota; class Binatia; order UBA9968; family UBA9968; genus DP-20. Next base: position 394 of record DATIEH010000470.1, read on the forward strand.
GCGGCCTTTTCGCCGATCATATACACGGCGCTCACGATGAAGTAACCGGGAATGCGCGGAAACACGGAGGCGTCCACGACTCGAAGCCCTCGGGTTCCGTGCACCCGGAAGTCGCTGCTCAGAACACCGCCGTTTTCGCGCTTGCCGATCGGACAGGAGCAAGACGCATGGTGCCCCCAAGCATTGTTGCGCACGAATTCCTTTAGATCCTCATCGCTCTGAACCTCATCGCCCGGGAGTTCTTCTTTAGCAATGAGCTTTTCTTTTCTAAGATCGGCACTGATCGCACGCACAAACTTGATACCGTCGACCACCGCCCGCAAGTCCTCATCGGCGCCATCGCCCTCGTCGAAGTAATGAAAGTTGACTTCCGGCGGGTCGCGCGGGTCGGCTGATCTGAGCTGCACGGTTCCCGCCCGGTTTTGGGTATGCGCCTTCAAAATCACCCAACTGAAAAAATCGTGGCCTCCGGATATGAGCTTCGAGTACCCCGGGAAGTAGCCTTCGAAACGCGCCAGCAAGCTCATGCAAAACAGATCGGGAACCGCCTCTCGGTCGCGCGAGTGCTTGATCACCGTCAGCAGGCCACCGTTGGTGGCATAAATGCCTTTTCTGTGCTTCTGCCATTCGACAAATTGCCGATCGCCGCGGGCGAACTCGGCTCCCGTCATACATTCCCAATCATCTCGCATTCGATTGACGACGCTGACTTCATAGCGGTCCTGCAGATTGGCGCCGACACCGGGCAAATCGACGCGCGCCTCGATGCCGTGCCGCGCCAACTCGCTTTTCGGACCGATCCCCGAAAGCATCAGTAGTTGCGGCGTATTGAACGCGCCGGCGCATAGGATGACTTCCCTCGTCGCTTTTACTTGCCGTTGTTGACCGGAATTTTCACTCGCCTGATCGTGAGCGCGATACAGGCTTTTGCCTTTGAGATATTCCACACCGACAGCCCGATGATCAGCATCGAAGATAATTCGGCTCGCTAGAGCATCGAGCTCAATATGTAGTTTCTCTGGGCAACGGGCAGCGACGTTCAAGAGTCTCTCGCGGCTGCCGAAGCGCTGGTGATTCGAGGTGGTCAGCGGCAGATAGCGAATTCCGAAGGCGTTGCGGCGCACGCTGCGCCAGTCGTTGGGATCGCCCTTCGCTCTAAGAAACCAGAATAGTCGCTTGAGCGGCTGATCGAGTTCAGCGATGGCGCCAAACGCCGAGCGTTCGATGACATCCATCATTTCCCGATCGCGCAACGCGTCCTTGGGCGGATGAACCCGCTCCGTGGAGAGCCAACCGGCAAAGCCGTGTAGCGTCGGATTGATACGGGTGAGCTTCTGAACAAGACGCCACACGGGCCGATGGTGGCAATCTTCGAGACGCTCGAAATATCGCCTCATCCTCGCGGCTTGCCATGACGCATCCCCGGTGCTTTCGGCAATGTGGTTCCAATCCGCATTATTAGGATAAATAAAGATCATCGCGTTGTGCGCCGTGCAGCCGCCGAGGGTCCCGGCCCTGGGGTAAAGCACGCCTTGCTTTTCCGGCGTATATTTCGGATCGCGGCTCTGCCGCTCTTCATCGGCATAGTGGCGCACGAAGAAATCCCAGCGCAATGCCGGGTTTTCCGAGGCGAAGGCATGAAATGCCGGCACTTGGTAATCTTCGGGAAGTCGTTCGTCGTTGAGCTGAAGAGGGTCGCCGCCGGCCTCGAGAACCAGCACCGAGTGGCCGGCCTCGGCAAGTCGCGCCGCCACCGTGCCGCCACCCGCCCCCGAGCCGACGACAATAAACTCGTACTCGGTCGGACGCGCGCGGGATTCAGTCATCAAGTGGCTTTAGAGAATGTTAGAGCGTTTTCAAGAACTCGATCAGCGCCCGCTTGTCCTCATCGCCGAGCGGCTGCTCTTCCTTGAAAAAGCTCGTGCCGAAGTAGTGTCCCTTGTTGACAACATAATCGGGACATTTGCTGACCTTGATCAGATCAGGAACGAGGTTCTTGAGCACCTGAGCGGCTTCTGCGTCGTCCTTACCTTCAACTCGCTTGAGATCTTCTTTCATCTTGAGCAAGAGCTTGGCGAGATCGAGCTTGTCGGTCTCAAGGTCGATGTTGGTGAGCAAACTGACCGGTGTGCCCTTTGGAATCGGTCCGATCCTCACGCCCTCTTCGGTAAAGAGCCAAGGGAATAAGCGCGCCAGCCAGTCGTTCCAACTGAGCAGCTTGTGCAGCGAATCGGGTAGAAAACCCGGCGCAAGCTTAATGTAGCTCGTAGCTGTGGTGCGATAAACAAACCCCGGCACTTTATCGCCGAGAATCGGATCTTTGTCTCGTTTTTCCGGCCAGAGCATCTTTTCGATGGCATCGTTGAAAGCGTCTATGCGCGATTCTACGGACGGCTCCCAGTTGAACTTCCCGACGGAATTGTTCAAGAGAAACGGCGCCGTCGACCATAGACTCGTCAAGGACGGGACTCGCGTATAGCCACGGCCGCCGGCCGGCAAGTCATATTCGAATGGGCTAGCGTCGATCGGATTGTAGAAGGTCATTTTACCGGCCGAAGGCAAGTTCTTGTAAGTCTGCGACGAGAAGTTATCCCAGATATTGCCGCCCAGCGCATTGGTGGCGAGCGGACTGCAGGCATTCGTCTGTAGCAACGTCACGGGAATCCGGCGCTCCGTGGAAAGATAATTGTCCGTGAGAAAGTCATCCGCAAGCACGATCGCTTTCATTTTTTCTTTAAAGTCGTCGGTCTTGGTCCATGCCCAGTATTGGTTCCAGTCGGAGTCGTCGACATTCGTCGGTGCAGTGGGAATCTTACTCGAATGACAGCGCGCGCAGTAATTGGCGAAGGCCAATTTACCGCGCTCGATCATGGCTTTATCTGCGGTCAGATACTTCTCACCGCCCGGAGCATTCTTCAGCGAGTCGGGTTTCGCCGTCTTTAAAAAGAACAGCGCCACGTCCGCCGTCTGATTCACCGTGGCATTCCAGTAACTGGAATTTTTCTCGGCGTCCTCGATCCGGATCGGTGTAATCTTTTTTCCGCCCACCAGCGGATTGAAATGCAGCGTCCATTCTTCGCTAAACAGGCCGATGTTGATGAAAACTCGGTTCAACGCGCCGAGCAGTCCGACGGAGTCGGCGCCGTCCTTCAACACCCGCGGCGTCATCACCGTATCCGGTTTTTGAAAGAACTGAGAGAACGCGGCAGTCTGGGGAAAGTCTTGTAGTTGTTTATTCTTGAGTTCAGCGCCGGCAAGTTTTTCTTTGCCCCAGCGAAGCGCCGGCGCGAGTCGTGGACCGACGCTGTAGACTGCATTCATCGTGCGTGGATTATTGATGTAATCCGTGGAAATAAATGAGGTGTCCAACGTTCCTGGCAACGAGG
>DATIEH010000471.1:0-3681 GCA_035455905.1 Binatia bacterium
AGCGAATCTAGTGTGCTGGAATAGAAGTTCACAAAAAAGCCCCGTCATTCCGGGCGCGCGGGCGTAAGCTAGCGCGACCCGGAATCCAGGAATTCAAAATAGATCCAAATATCGGCTGAATTTACTCCGGAGTAGCTATGAAGCGGTATAACTGTCGAGCAACAAGTAACATGGTTAAAAAGGGCAGGTTACGAGAAAGAAGAAAGAAATTAGGCCTATGACTGACGTCGTTTTTGTCGATACCACTTTGCGCGATGGCCAGCAGAGTCTCTGGGCTTACAACATGCGTACCGGCATGATTGTCCCGATCGTCGAATACATCGATGCCGCAGGTTTCGAAGCCATTGAACTCGGCGGGCCGGTGGAGCTACCAAAGTGCATCAAAGAACTGCGCGAGGACCCATGGGAGCGCTACAGGTTGGTCATACCAAAGTTCAAAGAAACCCCGCTCAGACTTATTCATGGGACGCGCAGCGGTTTTGCGGTCTATCCTGAAGCTCTGCATCAGCTATATGACACCTGCATGGCCAATGCCGGTGTTACCGAAGTGCGCATCTCCGATTCCTGGAATGATCCCGCCGATTGGGCTTGGCGAGTGCGCCAGGCGAAAAACGCCGGCCTGAGACCGATCATCAATCTCATCTATACGGTCTCGCCCCGTCATACTGACGAACATTTCGCGGCCAAGCTCCGCGAGGCATTAGCGCTCGATGTATACCGGGTTATTTTCAAAGACCCAGGCGGAATTTTGACGCCCGAGAGAACCAAAACGGTTGTGCCTGCCCTGCTGGCTGCCGCCGACGGCAAGATCGTTGAGCTGCACACGCACTGCACGACCGGGCTCGGTACTTTGTGTTGTCTCGAAGCGATCAAGGCGGGCATGACCCACATCAACGCTGCGATCCCGCCGCTTGCCGACGGGTCCTCGAACCCGTCGGTCTTCAACGTCGCCATGAACGCGCGCGCCCTGGGATACAATACAGTTATCGATGAAAAGCCGCTCCGCCATGTGGCCAAGCACTTTACCGCCTGCGCGAGAGAAGAGAATTTGCCCATCGGCAAGACGCCCGAGTACGATTACGCTCAATACGTCCACCAAATACCCGGCGGCATGATCTCGAACCTGCGCTTCCAACTCCGCCGCGTCGGTATGGAAAATAAAATTGATCAGACATTGGAAGAAGCTGCGCAAGTGCGCGCCGATTTCGGTTATCCAATCATGGTCACGCCGCTGTCTCAATTCGTCGGCAGCCAGGCGGCCATTAACGTGATCGTCGGCGAGCGCTACAAGCAAGTTACGGATCAGACCATTGAATACGCCATGGGGATTTGGGGCAAAGAAGGTTCCGCCTTGATGGATGCCAACGTCAAAGAAACAATTCTCAATCGGCCGCGCGCCAAAGAGATCGCCGCACGGCCGCATCCGAACGATACTCTCGAAGAGTTGCGAGTCAAGTACGGCGGCCAAGGCATCTCCGACGAGGAAGTGGTCTCACGATTTTTCACCAGCAAAGAAGATGTCGAGCGCATGCGCGCGGCCGGACCGCCGCGCACCTATGGAGCCAACGGCAACCCGCTCGTCAATCTTGTCGGCGAGCTGAGTAAAAAAAGGGAACGCAATAGTATCTTTATTCAGAAACCGAACTTCTCATTGCGCCTGGAACGGCGTCGAGCAATTTAACGTTGGAAAATCGAGTTGCTTATGGCTCGCGTACCGCTCATCGAAGAAACTAAGCATCCGGAGCTCGCCGAATCGATCGCCAAGATCAAAGGCGCGCGCGGCGGGCGTCTGATAAATATTTATCGCTTGATGCTCCATAGCCCTGCGTTGGCGAATGCCTGGTTTGATCTCAATCAGGCGGTGCGCTACGGCACGGAGATCGATGGACAAAGCCGTGAGCTCGCAGTCATCCGGGTGGCAATATTGAACGGCGTGGAATATGTTCAGCGCGCCCACGGGCCGGCCTATGCTCTGAAGGAAGGCTTAACGCCGGAGCAGATCGCTGCTTTGCCGGACTGGCGAGCGTCACAGTTGTTCAATGCGCAACAATGTGCGCTGCTCGCGTACACAGACGCGATGACAGAGAACATCGAAGTAACGGATGACGTGTTCGACAATGCGCGCAAGCATTTCAGCGAGCGCCAAATTGTCGAGCTCACCATGTTGATTGGCGCGTACAACATGCTGACGAGATTTTTAAAAGCGCTGAAAGTCGACCCCGAACCCTCCACAAGTTGAATTCCCTCTCCCATTGGGAGAGGGAACAGGGTGAGGGCTCTTTGGTTACCCTCACCTCGATCCTCTCCCAAAGGGCGAGGATGTAACAACGAGCAAATCACGGTATGTGCCCAATGAAATTCGTCGTCGAAAACGATAGTTTCCTCCGACTTATTCAAGTCGTCTTGGACCCAACCGCTTCGAAAGAACGTTTCGACGCCTTCGCGCATTTTTGCAAGCACGACACACCGGACTTTCTCGGCTGGTGCGAAGCCATCCGGGCGCAAGCGCAAAACATCTATCCCACCGAAGTGTATCTCGTCGACACGCAGGAACAACTGATAACGCACGCCTCCGGAGCCACGGTCATTGTGGTTGAGGAACTGACCGTCGGATCCGAAGAGCTGGCCGCGGCGGGAGGCTCACTACGGTTTGTGCAAAAGTACGGCTTTACGACCCGCAACATCGACGAGTCCGCGTGCCTCAGGGCTGGCGTGAAGGTGCTAACAATCCGCCGGCGCGCGAATATTTCAACCGCTGAACAAGCGTTGATGTTGATGCTCGCGCTTGCGCGACAGGTGACGCAAAATGTCAATCTCATCAGTGTCGAGCAACTGACGGCTGCCGGCTATCAACCGACGACCTATCAGCGTCAGCACACGCCAAACGGCAACTGGGCGCGAATCCCGGGAATGGTAACGCTGTACGGCCGGCAACTGGGAATCGTCGGTCTCGGCGAAATTGGCCGGGAATTGGCGTTGCGCGCGCTCGCGCTCGGGATGCGCATCGTCTACTCGCAGCGTACTCGCCTCTCCGAAGAGATCGAAACGCAGTATCAGGTCAATTATTGCGGTCTGGAAGAGCTGCTTGAGAGCTCCGATTTCGTCAGCTTACATTTGCCCCGAAATCCAGCAACGGCGGGGTTCATCGGTCGGCGGGAGCTTTCAATCATCAAGCCAGGAGCCTTTTTGATCAACGTCTCACAACCCAATCAGGTCGAGCGCCACGCTTTACGCACAGCATTGGCTTCGGGTCGGCTCGGCGGGTTCGGGCTCGATACATTTTATGAAGAGCCGGGCGACGCCAAGGATCCACTCTTGAAATTTCCCAATGTGATCATCACTCCCCACCTCGGTGGCTCACCGCGCTGGAATTCTCTCGATGATATCGAGGAAGTAATAGTCAAGATCAGCCGATTGTTGGCTTGACCTGGGTTTCGAACGTTTTTTCCAATTTTGTGCCGGTTCACAAATCGCGGTTGAAAGTAAAATGACGCGGACGTTATAGTCGCCTTGTCGTCGGCGTTTAGGAGAATATCATGCGTAGGCTGTTGCTATTGACGATTTTCGCCGCTGCGTGCGTGTCGTTCTTAAGTTCGGCATGGGCTCAGGAACGCATGCGCATCGCCTGGGCGGGCAGCACGCCTTCCAATACGCCGATCTGGGTCGCCGATCAAAAGGGCT
>DATIEH010000472.1:0-2944 GCA_035455905.1 Binatia bacterium
GATTGCGAGTGAAGCCCAACGGCGGGTCGATCAGACGCTTGAAACGATGCCGAACAAACAACGTACGGCCTTCTTGCTGAGAAATCATCAGGGATTGTCGATTGCCGATGTTGCCAAGGTGATGAAAACCACGGAGGGCACGGTTCGGGTTTATCTCCATCGTGCGGTAGCCGCGTTGCGTCAAAGCCTTTTGGAACTTGTGTAGGGAGAGATGTTATGAAAAACGCCATGCCATTGCAGAGCGCGTGCAAAGAGTTTGAAGAAGATCTGGTCCTTTACTATTACGGTGAAACGAGCGAGGAGGAGCGTCGCCGGGTCGGCCAACATCTTTCCGGATGTTTGCGCTGCCAAGGGTTTCTCGGTGATCTGCAGCGCTTGCTGCCGCAAATGGCGAGAACCGAAGAATTACCCCAGTCCTTCTGGGACAATTATTATCGGGAAACCGTCGCGAAATTGGCGCAACAAGACGAACGCAAGCACTGGTGGCGCGCGCTGATTCCGTCGATGAAAATCTGGATGGTGCCGGCATTTGGCACGGTGGCAATGGCGGTCTTGGTCATTGGTTTGCTGTTCGGAAAGGGTAACCTAAGCTCGTTTACGGTCCGGCCAACGGAAAAGATTCCCCATGAAATTTTGGCCGACGAAAACCAGCTGCAATTTTTTGAGTCCATGGACTTGCTCGAATCTTTGGGCAAACTGGAAGCTCAAGACGAGCAGAAGCCGGAGGCGGTTAACACGCAGTCGAGCCGGGTGAAGTTGCAAAGCGGCATCGCCTAATGCGCTGACTCCCGTTTAGCCTTGAAATAAAATGAGGAAAGAAAAACTAATCACTCTCATGCTCGGAGCGTTTCTGCTCGTCAGTTCTCAGATCGCGAGCGCGGCGGGCGACAATTGGCGCAACTTAACGCCGACGGAGAAAGATAGAGTCCTGGAAAACTATCAGCGTTGGCAGAGACTGCCGCAACAAGACAAAGAACACCTGCGCGACGAATGGAACCGCTGGCAGCGTCTACCCAAAGACGAGCGCGAGCGCATCAAACAACGTTACGATCAACAACAACGTCGCGACCGGCACAGAGACTAGTTTTCGCGGTCTCGACGCCTTTACCGACCCCCCAACCGTTTTCCATCTCGAAATCGTACGCTAGGGCGCAGATTGCTGCGCCTCTCATTGGCATCACCACCGCGACAACTCTGGCGACGGATATTACTCGCGCCAACCTACGGAGCAGCGTCCTGCCAACTTGCCAGATCACATGGCGTAGTATGCGGCGCAGTTATCCCAAAGAATGCGCTTTTTATCGTCGTTGCTGATCGGCAGTTTGAGAAAGTGATGCACGGCCTCAGGAAATTTTGAATCGCCGTGCGGATAATCCGTCGAGAACACCACGTTTTTGCCGCCCATATAATCGATGACATGGGTAATCGTCGCTTCGTCTGGTTCCACCGACACGACACACTGCCCTTTAAAATATTCGCTCGGCGGCCTCTTTACGTCCGGCGCCCAAACATCGCCTTCGCGTTCCCATCCCTCATCGAGGCGCCATAGAAGCCATGGTAACCAGCTGCAGTTCGCCTCGAGAAAGGCAACCCGCAGTCTTGGATGGCGCGCGAGCACGCCACCGGCGCAGAAACTGCCGAGAGCAACCATCTGTTCCATCGGTTGCGCATAAACCCGGCGCAGCATGAGATTCGGCTCGAGACGCGCGCCGAGTTGCTGTTTGCCGGTACCGGTGGATTCATGAAATCCGAGCGCGAGATTCAGCTCTTCCAAGGCATTCCATAGCGGGTCGTAGTAGCTTTCGTGCCACTGATGCTTAACGAGCGGATTCGCGCGCAGAAACACCGCGCGAAAGCCAAGCTCGCTGGCGCAGCGGTGTGCTTCCGCCACGGCGTCGTTCATGTCGTAAGGTGAGATCATGCCGGCGCCGATCAGGCGCTGCGGATCTTTTTTGCAGAAATCATATAGCCAATTGTTGTAAGCGCGCGCGATCGCAGCGGCGAATTCCGCATCCATGTCTTCGACCACCAGGGCGCGCAGACCGCGCGTCGGATAGAGCACCGCCACGTCGATGCCTTCGGTATCCATGGCTTCGAGCTGGACTTCGGCGGTCCAACCGCGCTCTGCGTCCGAACGATAAAGGGTCTGATTGCGCTCAAAGTTTTGCCCACGGGCCGAATCGTTCTGCCGTGTCGTCGTGCGCGCCCATTCCCGGCCGTCAGGATAGACCATGCGAAGATCCCGAACATTGCTGCTGGTCACGCCACGCGGCGCTCGCGCGCTAAATTTCTCGTCGATGTAGCGCTCCCACAAATCCGCCGGTTCCATGATGTGCATATCGCTGTCGAGAATTTTAAAACCGTTACTAGCCATGTAGGCATCTCCTATAGCGGCGCTGGCGATGTCAGAGCAGAGCGGCAGGATGATTCGCTGGTGCCGGAGGCGGGACTTGAACCCGCACAGGGTTGCCCCTACCGGATTTTGAGTCCGGCGCGTCTGCCATTCCACCACTCCGGCACGGAGCTTTTATTGATAGCTAACAGCGGCTTGCGATTCAAGAGTGTGAGCGGATGATCGCTGAAAGCTCTCAAACTATTGAACGACATCCATTCCAGCTAGAACAGCAGTTTCCAACACTCGCTGAGCGAGCTTACGCCCGCGAGTTGCGGATGCTTTAAATGCTTTAGTTGCGCAATGTTGCTTGCCGGCAGGATGCAGCGTTCGAAGCCGAGCTTGCCAGCCTCCTTGACCCGCGCTTCGGCCTGAGAGATGCCGCGAATTTCGCCGGCCAGACCGACTTCTCCGAAGAACACCGTCTTGGCATCAAGCACATGGTCGCGGCTACTCGACGCGATAGCCGCGATGATACCGAGGTCGACCGCAGGCTCGTCGACCTGCACGCCGCCGGCGACGTTAACGAAAATATCCTGATCAAAAAGCTTG
>DATIEH010000473.1:0-2709 GCA_035455905.1 Binatia bacterium
GAAGCGTTGCAGGCGCTCGCGCAGCAAGGGATCAGACGAGAGAATCTGTTTCTCCAAACCAAATTTACTTCAGTGGACGGCCAAGACCAGCGAACGCCGTACGATCCCGGGGCCGATCTAACAACCCAGGTAAGACAGTCCTTCGAGAGCTCCTTGACCCACCTCGGCACAGCGTATCTGGATTGCTATGTATTGCATGCGCCGTTTCAGCGGCGCGGCTTGGGAGATGCGGACTGGGAGGTGTGGGCGGCCATGGAAGAACTTTACGAGTCGGGCAAAACCAAAATGATCGGCATCAGCAATGTCGCGGCTGATCAGCTTGAAGAGCTTTGCGACAAGGCGAATCATAAACCCATGGTTGTACAAAACCGCTGTTTTGCAGCGCTCGGCTGGGACAAACAGGTTCGGGATATTTGCCAAGCCCACGGCATCATCTATCAAGGCTTCTCGTTATTGACCGCCAACAGAGAAGTTCTTGTCGATCCGGAAATTCGTGCTATCGCCCGACGGTTAGGGGCAGGCATCGCACAGCTGATCTTCCGGTTTGCCATGCAAATCGGCATGCTCCCGCTAACGGGGACCACGAGCGCTCAGCATATGAAAGAGGACCTTCAAGCCGAACAGTTCACACTCTCCATTGAGGAAATCCAACGGATTGAATCCATCGCCCTCTAGCAATCGCGTTGCTCTGTTCAAACAGTTCGAGCCGTTCAATTGCTTTGCTCCGTGCACAGGTTCTGCAACCGAAAAGCAGAAAAGTTGATCATGCGCGATGATCGCGATCGGATTTCGAGTGGCAGTTGAGAAGAACATAGCTTGGTCCGCCTGCCAGGAGCCCAAACGCGAGAACCAACTTTTCATTTAGGAGATGCGATGCCAAAAAAACAAATTGTTCAGGTGAATCTTGCTGCGGCGAATCCGAATCTCTCACCGGCGACGCGTTTTGGAAATCTGGTGTTCGTGGCCGGTCAAACCGGCCGACATCCGATTAGCGGCGAAGTCGGCCGAGACGTGCGCGAGCAGACCCGATATGCCGTCGAACGCATCAAGATGATTTTGGAAACCGCGGGAACCTCGCTCGATAACGTTCTGACCGTGTTGACGCATCTAACCAGACGCGAGGACCTTGCGGCCTACAACGAAGAGTACGCCAAGTTTTTCCCGACCGATAAACCCGCGAGGACTACCGTGGAAGCAATGCTGAACTTTCCGGAACTCCTCGTGGAGATAACGGTCACCGCCTGCATTCCCGATTGATCAAAAAGCAAGTCGTGCAACGGTTCCCCCCAGCTCAAAGCCTTCGGTAAGCCTGCCCATTCACCGCGATCTTCAAGTCTTGAAAATTTTCAGGTGACGCTGGAATGGTCTTGATTTTGGACGGACGAATCGGAATGGTTTTTTAGCAGCGTCGTTTAATCGAATTATGCATGGCGGTGCGGAAGAGATGCACGGTTCGTCTTTGGAGCGCTACATCCACATGAGGCAAGGTGAGTTCGAGGGCGGCCTGGCCCTATTCATTTTATCAGGAGGTCAACATGCGTTTCGGATTTGCACTTCCACAGATCGGTTCAACAGCCGGACCTGAAGCGTTGGTGCGAGTTGCTAAACGGGCCGAAGATCTGGGTTTCGACAGCCTTTGGGTTCTTGATCGCATACTCTGGCCGGTAAGCCCGCGGGCTCCTTACCCGATAGGCGACGGTTCTTTACCGCTTCAATATAAGAACGTGCTCGATCCCGTGGAAACACTGACGTTCGCTGCAGCGCAAACGAGCCGGATCGCTCTAGCAACCGGTGTTCTCAATCTTCCCTGGTACAATCCCGTTTTGTTGGCGCGCCGCCTGAGCACTCTTGATATTTTGTCCCGTGGACGGCTGCGGGTGGGCTTCGGCATCGGTTGGTCGCCGGACGAATACGAAGCGGCCGGCGCGCCTTGGCAAGATCGCGGCAAGCGCGCCGATGAGTCGATCGAGGTGCTCAAGAAAATCTGGACAACCGATCCAGTAGAGTTTGAAGGTAAATATTATCGGATTGCGAAATCCTTCATCGGCCCAAAGGCCGTGCAGAAACCTCATCCGCCAATCTATATGGCGGCCTTTACGCCTTCTGCCATGAAACGCGTTGCCGCCGAGGCCAACGCCTGGCTTCCCGTCGGTATCCCACTGAGCGGGGTCGGAGCGATGTTCGATGCCATCAAGAAGATGGCGAAAGAAGCCGGCCGAGATTCGTCCGCGCTCGAGCTCATTGTTACGGCGGGAGTCGAAATTCACAAAAAGCCGATTGAAAAAGAACGGACCGAGTTTAGCGGGAGCCTCGAGCAGATCGGCGAAGATTTCGCGGCGGCGCGGGAACTCGGCGCAGCGGAGATCGCCATTTACGCGCAATTTTTGCGGCCGGGGGAAACCGCCGAAGATCTTATCGGTCGAATGGAAGCGCTCTGGCGGATCGCCAAGCAAATTTGAGTCTTGAGCGCCCGGGAGCAGCCGATCGGAATGAGTGGGCGTTCAGGGGAAGCTTTTTATTTTTGGCGCGTGAACTCCGAAGGACACACCTTGCAGTAGAGCGCTACGGAACATCTTGAAGGCAATCATATGGGTGAAATACTGGACCGAGAGCCGTGCGCATGAGTTCGGCACGTGACGAAACCGAGTCGAAAAGAACAATAAGACGGGCAGTTCAGAAAGGGAGGAAATTATGGCGAAAAGCACAGTG
>DATIEH010000474.1:0-3419 GCA_035455905.1 Binatia bacterium
AGGCGCATTTGGAGCGATCCCGGAAAAACCGCCAGCATTGAGCGAAGGTCGCAAAGCGACACGATTCTCGATCACCAATTACTTGAAGGACAAGCCCGAAGACTTCAAACAACTCGACGAGATTCTAAAGCTGGTCAGCGATCGAAAGTTTAAAGTGGTTATCGACAAGACATTCCCGCTGATGGAAACTCGCGCTGCGCAGCGCTATCTCGAAGGCCGCGAACACTTCGGCAAAGTGATGCTCGCGATGTGAGGTAAACAGCGGACGCTAAGATTTCTCGTCGCATTCGCTCCTCGAAATGACGAGTAGCAAAGGCTTTCAGTTCGGGTGAACGAGAACCGGGGCGCCGTTGCGCCCTGACGATATACTGCGAATTCAAACGGCGCAGCATTCAAATCCATAATCCCAATACTCCATCACTCCAGCACTCTGATACTCCTTTGACAGACTCCATGGATGCGCAAGAGTCCAGCGAAAAAGCAGGGTCGGCGAAAGCGCCGGATGCGCCTGATATCGGCAGCATGAGCGACGAACAACTATTGCAGATGCGGATCTGCGATTTGAAACTCAAAATCGCGGGCACGGAGCTCGAGTCGCGCATCGACAAATTCTATGCCGAGCTCGCCGCAAAAGGTATTGTGGTCAAACCGCTGTGCTATCTCGGCGACGAGTGGTTTTGTCCCGAAGGCAGCACCACCATCGCTATTCCGTTTTATCTTGCGCACCCGCGACTGAAAAAGCTCGAAGAAAAGATGATGATGGAAGTCGAGGGCGGCACCGAGTCCTGGTGCATGCGACTGCTGCGTCATGAGATGGGACACGTCCTCAACCATGCTTACCTGCTGGAGAAAGACAGACAATGGCAAAAGATGTTCGGACCCGCTTCACTCGAGTATTCGGAAAGCTTTCGCGCTCAACCTTATAGCCGCCGGTTCGTGCGCCACTTGGAAGGCTACTACGCGCAAAGCCATCCGGAGGAGGATTTCGCCGAGACCGTTGCGATCTGGCTGACTCCCGATCTCGACTGGCGCCAGCAGTATCGCGGTTGGAAAGCTTTGCAGAAACTCGAATATGTCGATGAGCTGATGCACAAACTTGCCGGCCGGCCGCCGGTGGTTTTATCCAAGGCTCGCATCAGCGATGCTTCTCGTCTTCGCTCTCGACTGGAAGCTCATTACAAACGGCGCCGACGAATTTATGCCCAGGAGTTTCCTGATTTTTTCGATGCAGATCTGAAAAAGCTTTTCGTGGACGCCGCCGCGGCGCCCAACGGAGAGCGCGCATCGGTGTTTTTGCGGCGCTCGGCCAAGTTGATTCTGAGCGCGGTCTCCGCCTGGACCGGCGAGCCGAAATTCACGATCAATCGTTTGCTGCGGGCATTGACCGATCGCTGTGCCGAGCTCGATCTCCGGCTGAAAGCGCCATCGGCGGCTGTGGAAATTGCCGCCTACCTGGCAACACTCGCCTGCCATTACCGGCTCACGGGCAAATTCAAAGAGTCTTGATTAATGGTCCAAACGCGCAAGCGGCATAGAGTCCTGGTTTTGTTCGACACTGCCGGCACGCCCCCGGCCAACCAGGATTTTACCAAGGAATTGCAAACCAACGATGACTGGGCGGCGGAAGCCCACGTCATCGATGCTTTAAACAAGCTTGGCCACGAAGTGCGCACCATCGGCGTTTACGACGAGCCGGGCATGATCATCGACGAAATCAAGAACAATCCGCCCGACCTGGTTTTCAATATGACTGAGCACTTCAACGCCGTTTCGGCTTATGATCGGAATGTCGCCGGTCTGCTGGAGATGATGGGTGTGCCCTACACGGGCTCGAGCCCCACTGGACTGACGCTTTGCAAAAACAAAGGGATGGCCAAGGAGCTTCTCGCCTATCACAAGATTCGCGTTCCCAACTTCGCCGTGTTCTCTCCGGGAGCCGCGATCAAGCGTCCCACCCGGCTAAAATTTCCACTTTTTATCAAGCCCGCTGAAGAAGAAGCCTCCTACGGGATTTCCCTCGATTCTTTTGTCGAGTCTGACGAAGCCTTCGAGGAACGGGTTCGATTCATTCACGAGAAGATGAATCAGACGGCCCTCGTCGAGGAATATATTGACGGCAGGGAAATTTACGTGAGCCTTCTCGGCAACGACCGGTTGCGGGTATTTCCCTTCCGTGAAGTCATTTTTACGGAAGTTCCCGAGGGCCAGCCGAAATTCTCGACCTTCAAAGCCAAATGGGATGACGCTTACCGAAAGCGCTGGGGAATTCAGAATGTCTTCGCCGAGCCGTTCGCCGACGGGATTCACCAGCGCATCGTCAAGATCTGTAAAGCTGTGTACCGAGCTCTGCGCATTCGCGGCTACGGGCGGATCGATCTTCGTGTGACGCCGGAAGGCGAGATCGTCATCCTTGAAGCCAACCCCAACCCGAATCTCGATCGCGACGATGAATTTGCCCAATCTGCAGACAAAGCAGGCCTGAACTATACTCGCCTGATTCAGCGCATTGTCACGCTTGGCTTAACTGCCGCGCATTAGGCGGAACAGCATGACGTCATTACGACCGGTTCGATTCGAGCGAATCTGGCTCATGCGGATAACCCCTTTGCTCGCCCTGGTCGTCGTTATCGTGCTTGAAAGTCGCTCGCTGGCGGTTGGATTACCGCGTCTGCTGATCTTGGATGCGAACGGCTTGATCCAAATAAAAGAACGGCTGCAGAATAACGATCCGGCTCTTGCCCCGGCGTTTGTCAAATTGAAGCGTGACGCCCAGCGGGGGCTTGATGTAAGGCCTCTGTCCGTGACCGAAAAAAAACTCTCGCCGCCAACAGGCGATAAACATGATTACATGAGCATCGCCCCATACTGGTGGCCGAATCCGGCCACACCGAACGGGCTCCCTTTCATTCGTCGCGACGGTGAAGTGAACCCCGAACGCGATCGGAGCTCGGATCGCCGCCGTCTCGAAAACATGATCCAGACCGTGAAGACCCTTGCGCTCGGCTATTTTTTTACTGCACGTGAGGATTATGCCGCTCATGCTGCAAAACTTTTGCGGGTCTGGTTTTTAGATCCAGCGACCAAGATGAACCCGCACCTGAAATATGCGCAAGCCGTGCCCGGCCGAAATAACGGCCGCGCTGCGGGCATCATTGAGACCCACGAGCTTTCGGAGCTGATCGATTTCGTCTTTGAGCCGATGCCGGAGATCCTGGCCACCTACCGGCTCCAGCTTCACGGCGGCTTCACCCTTGCCGA
This sequence comes from Binatia bacterium, assembly GCA_035455905.1. Lineage (GTDB taxonomy): Bacteria > Desulfobacterota > Binatia > UBA9968 > UBA9968 > DP-20. The sequence goes on from DATIEH010000474.1 coordinate 3,259, forward strand.
CGCGCGCGCGCTCGTTCCCTACCTGAGGCGCCTGGGCGTCAGCCATCTCCACTGCTCGCCGCTGCTCCGCTCCCGGCAGGGCAGCACCCACGGCTACGACGTGGTCGATCCCACCATGCTCGACCCCGAGCTCGGCACCGAGGCCGACCTGGCCGCGCTGC
>DATIEH010000475.1:0-3516 GCA_035455905.1 Binatia bacterium
AGTGGCTGGGCTGCCATTACGGGTGCAACAAGACTTATCGCCGCGAACAGCGCGGCCACTAGAAGTTTTGTCCTGGCGATCATGATTCCTCCCTGCAAGCCACGGATACGATTCGAACCGATTGGGCAAATCATTTTTGCATTCAACCACATACCGGAAATTTGAATGGATAATTGTGCAACAGCTCGCCACCACTCGGTTTCACGACAACCGCGGCGCCGAGCTGTAATCCGGCGCGAAAATCTCTGTTCACGGGATTCGGCTGGATGACATGAACCATGTTCTCCTGCAATGTCCACGACTCGAGCGGATGTGCCGCTGACTTCGTCCCGAGCTCCGGCGATTTACCGGCTTCGCCATGAAACACACTGTCGTAGGACGTAAAGCCATTCTCTTCGATGATCGATGACGCTGCGACAATCTCCTCGCTGGTGGCGCCGGGCTGGCAGATCTTACGAATGTTTTCAAAGCATTGCCGCGCCGTGTCGAAAAGCGCTCGATAGGTGGGTGACGGCTCACGGGCGATCGCGAAGGGCCGATGAATCTGCGTCGAATAGCCCCAGTAGCTCACCGTTAGCTCGGTGATCACAACGCTGCCGGCTTCAAGCACGCGCGCTGTTTGCTTCTGCCAGGGAACGAAGCGGTCCGGTTTGTCCATGCTGGTGGTGGCGATGAAGTGAATACCGGGATCGCCGCCGTTTTTAAGATAGGCGCTGTAGACGATCGAGAGCACGTCATGTTCGGTCAAGCCGGCGCGTAAATCACGCTCGAGAGCTTCGCAGGCGAGATCGGTCAGATAACCGCTCTTGCGCAGGTATACGAGCTCCTCTTCGCTGCGTACTTGCCGAATCCGATTGAACTGCGGACCGAATTCGACGAAGTCAGCTTCGGGAAAAGCGCGCTGCAGCGCCGTCACATGTCCGTAGGCCATCGTGCGCATGCTCACCAGGCCGATTTTACTTTTGCCCAGGCCGCGTTTGCGCAATTCGTCGATCACACTCGGCATCGGCGCGGGACCGTACCAGCGTACATCTTCGATGACCGACTGTGCCTTGGCGCACGGCTGATGATTGAAGAAGTGGATAAAAACCGCGGGACTGTCGCTGCGCGGAAACAACAACCAGCAAGGAGATTGTGCGAGATAGTTCGAGAGATAGTGAACTTCCGAAGACCCACGAGCGCCGGAGATCAGTAGCGTCGCGAGATTCTCTCTATCCATCGCTTCACGGATCGCGGTGTATCGGCGAGTGTACTCGGTGGTGGAAAAACGCGGGAATAGATCCCGATCAGAATTTTGTTCAGCATAAGTCTTCATGCGTCTTCGCGAACCTTCCGCTGCGTTTAATCTCCCGCAAACGGTTCGAGTGCGGTGAAAAGTGCACGGTTGCCTGGCATCGTGCTAAACCCGTCGCGATAAAGCTGCGGACCGCCCCACTGAAGCTGATCTCCTTCTTTTCTGATTTTCTCGATTCCTTGGTAGATCGGTATGACGCGGCTCATTTCCTCGCGAATTGCCTGACTATCGTTGAAGGGAAAAAGCAGGTCGCCATTGGGCATCGACTTACGCCCAATTAGGCTCAAAATTTCCCATTCCGGACGTGCCTCGCCAATGCTATGGCCCGGCAGTTCCGGCGTGAAGCGTATCCGGCGTTCGGTGCTTGTACAGGTGCCACCGGTTCTTTGCTCGTAGCGCGTTTGGGCCGGCAAAACGACCACGACGTCGGTGCTATCGAGCAGCATTGAAGGCTTGAGCACGAGGTCTTGATAGACACGTATCGGGACGCGGCTCAATGCCTCGGCAGCGTTGTTGTCGGCCGTCAGGGTTTCGAGTGGGTCAGCACCAAGACAGTACAGAAACTTGATCTCGTGTGCGTAAGCCGCATCCATCATTGCCGATAGTGTCAGGCCTGGATTGGACGGTATTGGGTGGCGCCAGAGATTTGACAAGCGCCTGGCGCTGTTCTCATTGACAAAAAAGCCGCCGGGGAATTGGTCCGGCTCGGCGCCACATTCACCGCCCGCGTGGGCGCTGCTTTCGGCGCCAATGGGCATAATGCCGCATTTGTCACGCCCGAGCATTCCCCGCGCCAGCGCCAGATTCACGATCGCCCGGACTTTGGCAGTGGCAAATTCGCATTCGGTAAAAGCGCCTGTGTAGACGAATACGGCTGAGCGCGCCGCGCCGTACTGGATCGCGAACTCCTGCATGGCGGTGCGCGAAACCCCCGAGCATTGCTCGAGCATTTTCCACGACTGAGTTTGCAATGCCTCGCGAAACTCGCGGAAGCGCGCCGTATGCTTACCGATAAACTCAAGATCGATCTGATCGTTCGCGATCAGCGTCTTTAGGATACCGTTGATAAAAGCGATCTCGCCGCCGGCGCGAACTTGGAAACCGTGACGCGTCGAGACCTTTTTAAGCGAGGCGCTCCCGACGACCGAAGACGTGCGGTCGCATTCCGTTTTGGCCCGGGTTAGCGGACGCACTGCAATAATACGAGTTCCCGCCTTGCGCGCACGCCGCATGTACTTCTTTGTCACCGGGTAGTCACTAACAACATCGGCACCGAAAATGATGAGCAGGTCAGTGCCAATCCAATCCGAGAGCGAACAGGTGGGAGCGCCATGACCTAGCGTAGCTTTCAGTCCTGAAACCGCATTGTCGTGGGAGCGGGAGCAGAGAGCGATGTTGTTGCTGCCGAGTATTCGCGCCAGTTTCTGAAATGCATAGTAGATTTCGTTAGTGCGCCCGTGCGGTGTCGCGAGAAACCCCATCGCATGGGATGCGGTGTCGTGAATCGCGCGACACACGAGCTCGAGACTTTCATCCCAGGAGCATCGGACAAAACCAGGTTCTCCGCGCCGGCGTACCATGGGATGTGCCAGGCGGCCGAGGGATTGGAGTTGCTCTGGGCCGAACCGTCGCAATCGATTCAAGTCGGCCGTAGCGGCGAGATCAAGTGCCGGGATCGTGTTCAGCCTGAGCGCCTTGAGTCGGCGCATGCAAAGGTGGACGCCATCAACGACGCTGTCACGGAATCCATACGGTCCCAGGGAACAGACGTCACATACACCGTGATTGAGAATCGCCCAGGCGTAGGGGAGTTCCGAGCGGTTTTCCCATAATACGCGGAAGATATCTCCGTATCGATGCGCTTGGCTTTGTTGGAAGGCTTTGACCCTCATGGTCGCGCGCTTCGGGCTGGCATCAGGCCGATCTCACGCAAATTCAGTCTCTGCGTCAACGCTTTGGTCGCGCAATTGTTCGAGCACCTGAGCAAATGCGTCCGGTTGGCTTTGTGAGGTCGCGGTTTTGTACAGAGCATAACGCTCATGAAACTTCCAGCCGAACCATTCTTGCGCTGTAACCGGGTCGAGCGAATCGAGGTTTTTTTTTCGCACGGGCTCCGGTAGTTGGGCTTTGTCCAAAACCGCATTGTCCAACGCGTTCGTCACCACAACGGGGGCTCCAGAATATTTCCGCGAAAGAAAATCCAGATATCCGATGAACGCTTG
>DATIEH010000476.1:0-3737 GCA_035455905.1 Binatia bacterium
ATCACGGCAAAACTTCGTTAAAATAATCCCTCAGAAGCTAAAGCGCAGGACAGGCACAAGGCGACCGGCAAGAATAGAATAGGAGTCGATTATGTCTTCAGGAACCTGGCGTGGAACGGTTGGGGTAGTGAAACCCACTTATGGTTCGGGGTCACTGGTGGAATTCATTCGGCTTCTGCCGGAGGGCATCGGTTGCATTCCGATGTACGCCGGCATCAAAGAACATTCCGAACGCGGTTATCTCGGCGCGCTCGAAACCTACGACGCCAAAGTCTCTGAGCTTGCCGAGATCGGTGTCGATCTGATCCATCCCGAAGGCGGACCGCCCTTTATGGTGCGCGGACACAAAGCCGAGCAGGAAATCGTCGCCGGCTGGGAAGAGAAATACAAGATCCCGATCTTCACCTCGGGGATTTCTCAGGCCGAAGCGCTGCGCGCGCTCGGTATCAAAAGATTCGTGGGCTGTACTTACTTCAACGACAAAAAACTCAACGATCTGTTCGCGCGTTATTTTAGTGATGCTGGTTTCGAAGTACTCGGCATGGAAGGCATGAACACAACGCCCTATGAAGCCGACAAAATTTCCACGGACACAATCTATCAGCACCTGAAAACCTCGTTCAATAAATTTCCCAATGCCCAAGGGATCTACTTGCTTGGCTCGGGCGCTTGGCAGGTGAAGGACATCGTGGCGGTGGAGAACGACCTCGGAGTTCCCGTCGTGCATCCCGTGGCGGCGCGGGTTTGGCTAGTGCAGAAAAAATTGCAGGTGAGGAATCCGATCAAAGGGTCGAGTAGGCTGCTTGAAGAGTTGCCGTGAGGTGAAACATAATGGTGCGGTCACGGTTCTCTTCAATGGAGTTAAACATTGGCAGCTTACTTCGCAATGTCATGCATGAGGCGCTAGCCGAAGCATCTGATGTGCAAGACATGGAAAACCAGATTCTTCGCAGTTGAAAAGTTATCCAACGTTGAACCTAGATAGCTCAATCTAGCTGAGCCCATTGCGAGAATTCTTCCAGGCCGAGTTTCTCCAGAGTATCTTTGAATGGCCTTCCGGTGCGCTCGTGCCGGCCGCTCAATTTATAATATTCCCAAATCATATCCGGCAGCCATTTAGCGATGGTGAAGCCTCGGTACTTGCCATCGGGGATAGGCTCCAAAAAACGTGGGCCGACATCTTGCCAATCGAAGTCGGCGATCCAGCCGCGTTGTGTGGCGAAAAGACTCTGGAGAATCATACTGCGATGGCCCGCTCGAAGAGCGTCGTCCATAGAAAAATTCCAGCCGGTAATCGCATTGAAGGCATCGACGATGCTGTTGAGCCCGTCTTTCTTGTGGCTTTCCTGAGCGAACCAGCAGCCACCGAAAATCCCCGTGAATTGACGATACTGTTCCGAAAGCACGTGGGACCAAACCCAGCCTTCAGGATTATCCATCTCGAGGGGACCCCACTTTTCTGTGTCGCGGAGATCCGGCGGCGGGTTTTTCGAGCCGCCACCCTGCGGCTTCATGCCGCCGCTTGCAACCAGTTCGCGCAGCATTTGACCGAGCAGCGGCCGCCACTCGTGCATCGCCGGTGTGCCGCCTTTGGTATGCACCACCCATTTAGGCGCATCACCGCCAAGCGCTTCGGCGAGTTGCTTCGGTCCTTCGGCGAGTAGGTTGCCAAGCCAGCCTTCGCGGCGCGCCGCCATGTCCAGGAGTTTGTCGACGGCTCCGACGTTGCCCCATTCGAGGATCAAGCCGTCGGTGCGATCGGGACCGAGCAACCCTTTTTCCCAGGCTTCGAACGCGACTCCAGCGCCGCAGGAAAAATGGCTGCACTCGATGCCCAAATTGTTGATCTTCTCCGCCAAGTAGAGGACGGCATTGCCTTTGATGCCGAGATTGAAAAAGGTATCGAGCCATTCACCGCCGGCGTTGAAATGAACCACCGTGCCTTTGAAGTCGCCCTCGCCGAGCTTGGCGTCCCACGGGCACATACGGGCGCACTGAAAACAGGGACGGAGCACGACATCGTTTTGATCGAAGCCTTGGATGTGCGCCGGCTGTAAATCGGTGCTGCGCCAATTGAGGTTATTCAATGCGCCCCACGCGTCGCCATGGCCGTATTTGGTTTTCTTTTTCTTGATGTCGTGTTGCTGCAACACCGCACGCCAACGCACGCCGGCATCGACCAATCGTTCCTTATTGCGGTAACTCGGCCGCAGCGTGCCGGAAACCACGATCGCTTTGAGCTTTTTCGAGCCGAGAACGGCGCCGCCGCTGTGGGCGGCAAAATGATTGTAATCATTCGCCAGCATCGCCGCGCGGTTCAGATTTTCTCCTGCGGGGCCGATGCATAATACCCGGGCGTCACGATCGCGGACGAGCTCGCGCAAGCGATCTTCGGTATCGCGCGTGCCAAGTCCCCAGACTTTCGAAGCATCGCGCAACTCGGCGCGGCCATCCTTGATGTAAAGATAAACGGGCTTTACCGACGCGCCATTCAAGATGATGCCATCATAACCCGCCGCTTTGAGGTAAGTCGCCCAATAGCCGCTGGTGGCGCCGCGACCAAGGGTATTACCGGTGAGCGGGCTCAAATAAACGGCGGTCATTTTAGTTCCGCCGGGAGTGAAACCGTTGCCGGTGAGGGGTCCGGTCATCATGACAACGCTGTTCTCCGGCCCGAACGGCGTTGCATCGAGACTCAGCTCGCGCAGCAAGATATAGACGGCCAGCGCCTGACCGCCGATGAACTTCTTGAGAATGGCTTCTTCAGGAAGGTTCTCGTCCTTCGAGCTTCCGGTCGTCAAGTCGACGCGGAGAAGCTTGCCCATATAGCCGCCGGGGAGGGGAGTGGTGCGAGTTGAAGGGAACAAGCTCATCTCAGATAATCCATCGCTGGTTGGTAGATGTCATTTCGAGAAAGCCGAGAAATCTTTCCGAGCAAGATCTCCCACGGAGTTCACCCTGAGTGCATCGAATGGGTTCGAGATGACAACGACAAGCGACTTCAGCTCCTGTCAATATTGGCACCTCTAACGAATGCCAAAAATAGCGCGCATCTCTTCGCCCGCCGGAGCGTATTCCTTGGCGAACTTTGGGTCGCTGGGAAAAAGTTTTACGTTGCGCAACGAAAATACCAGCGGATCTATATCGCGGTGACTGGGGATCCTGCCCTGCTCGCGCAGCATGCGTTGACCTTCGGCGGAAAGGATAAACGCGATCAACAGTTTGCCAGCACTTGGATGTGGCGCGGATTTCATCAATGCAATTGGATGGACATAGGTAATCACCGGCTCGTCGAAGACATACTGCACGGGCCCGCCCTGGTTCTTAATGCGTGCGGCAATATGCGCGTAGGTATTGCTGACCGCGTTAAATTCACCGGCGGCTAGAAGTTGCGCCGTGATGTTGTGGCCATCACGCACACCGGGCTGCTGCGCTGCCAGAGCTTTCAGAAAATTACGTGCCTTCTCTTTACCCCAGCGGCGCTGCAGGTTCACGTACCATTCAGGGTCTTGAATATTGACACCGAGCCGACCTTTCCAACGGGGCGCGAGCAAGTCTTCGTATTTTTTGGGTGCTTCGCCGGGTTTTACGAGCTGGGTATTATAGGCCATCGAATTCAGCAACGAATGGACGCTCACCCAATGTCCGTCTGGATCTTTAAAGCCGTCGTTGTAAAAAGCGGCTTCCGGCGGCACGTACTTCTGGGTGAGCCCCGATTCCTTCATGAGCTCTAGCTG
>DATIEH010000477.1:0-2843 GCA_035455905.1 Binatia bacterium
CTCTTTGGAAAAGGGGGGTAAAGGCAATCCCCCTTTGTAAAAGGGGGATTTAGGGGGATCAAAAAAGCGACAGCTGTTTGGGACGACAATCAAAAACGGAGCGGCCGTCAAGGGACGGAGAAATCGCCTGTTCATGGCGAATCACGGCCTCGAAATCGGCCTGGGGTTCGAGTTCGGTCTCGATCGCAGCAACGAATTGATTTAGACGGCGAAAGCCGTCGAGCTTCTCCCGGTCACCGAGTTTTGCCCGATCGAGGGAAACTCGCAGCCAGTTGACGGACTCATCGTAGGTTTTCAGAGGAACCGGAAACGGATGGCGGTCTTTGCCGCCATGGGCGAAAGAAAAACGCGCGGGATCAGCGAAACGGCTTGGCGCACCATGAACGACTTCGGCGATCAACGCGAGGGATTGAAGCGTGCGCGGACCGAGCTTTTCTAGAAGCAGAAGCTCGGCAAAATCGTGAAGCTCGCGGTCGTAGGCAAGCGCAAGCACAGCGCCTAAGCGCTTGAGATCGATATCCACAGCGCGGACTTCATGGCGCGCCGGCAATTGCAAATAGCGCGCATCCTTCAAAGTAGTCTCGGGTTTCTCGCGGGTAATTTCCAGCAGCGCGTCTTGCGCAGGCTTGGCTTCCGCGTCGACGAGGTTCATGATCGTGCCTTGATTCTCGCCGACAATCGCGCTGTGCGGCGTGGCGACAAAGTCGCGAACGCTGGCTGAATGCCAGTGGTAGCGGCGCGCCATGCCGCTGTCATCATTCAAGCCCTGCTGAACGACCGCCCATTCGCCATTGGCGGTGACAATGAAACTGTGGAGGTAGATCTGAAATCCGTCCGCGATGGCATTGTTATCGATCCGAGCGGTGAGCCGGCTGCTACGCACCAGAGCTTCGCCATCCAAGCCGCGCCGGTCGGCGATCGCGCGCAATTCCTGCGGCGTGTTGCGTGAAAATCGACCGCGGCCGCCGCAAACATACAACCCGAGCTCGGCCGCTCGCGGAGCGAGTCCGCGTTTGAGAGCGCCCATGACCGAGGTCGTGATCCCTGAAGAATGCCAATCCATTCCCATTACTGAGCCCAACGCTTGAAACCAAAAAGGATCGCTCAGCCGGGAAAGAAAGATCGAGGTGCCGTAGTCGCGAACGATCGCCTCTGCGATCGCGGTGCCGAGCTGCGTCATGCGTTGCGCCAGCCATTGCGGCACCCGGCCGCCGTGAAGGGGAAGATCTGCGACTCCGGACCGTTTCATGAAGTGATTTTAGCTTGATCTAACGAAAGGGCAAAGGCAGGTACAGTTCTAATCCATGTGGGCAATCCTCTGATGAGAAAAATCTCCCCTAATCCCCTCTTTGTCAAAGAGGGGATGAGCTCGGTAAAATCCCCCTGTCAGAGGGGACACAGAGGACTTAATTTCGCACTGCCTCATTAAGGAAATGAGTCCGCGTCAAACTTAGTCGTTGGCGTCGGGCGATGCCGACAGTTCTCCGACGGCGGGAATAATTTCTCTGCGCATTATTTCGATCGGCTTAAGTTCGTAGTCTCCTGGCAAACTGACGATGAAGTGTTGAATGCCGGCGTTACTGACGCGACGGCAATACTCGATGGCCTCACGCGCGCTGACATGGCCGGGGCGCAGATCAATGGTGCCGATCGCTGTGCGCTCGATCTCTTGGAAGGGCCGCCCGATGGCATCGCAATGACGGCGCAGGACATCGAGCTTGGCGCGCAGCAGATCCGTGTTTTCGAACGCGTAGAGATTGCACGCATCCGCATATTTGGCGACCAGAGCGAGAGTGCGTTTTTCGCCGGCTCCGCCGATCATGATTGGCGGGTGAGGCTGGCGAATCGGCTGCGGCACGTTCAGTGTTTGGGCCAATCGATAGTGTTTGCCGTCATAAGGTTCGCTCTTGCCCGACCACATCTGGAGCGCGATCTGAACGGTTTCCTCGAGCCGCTCGAAACGCTCTTTTAACGGCGGGAAGGGAACACCGAGCGCTTTTGCTTCATGTTCGTACCAGCCGGCACCAATGCCGAAATAGGCGCGGCCGCCCGAGAGGACATCGAGGGTCGTCACGGTTTTGATGAGAATACCAGGGTAGCGGTAAATTACGCCGGTAACGAGAGTGCCGAGACGGATTCGCCGAGTTACGCTCGCCAAAAAATTGAGCGCGCTGTAGCCCTCGAGCATCGGCTCATCGGATTTGCCGATCATCTCGATTTGAAAAAAATGATCCATCACCCACAGACTGGCAAAACCGGCTTCCTCAGCAGATTGGCCGATGCGCACCAGCGTTGGAGCAATCTGCTCCGCACCGCCGGGCCAGGTAAAAGAAGGTATCTGAAGTCCCAACTTCATGATCTCACCTCCAGGCGTGCCGCCGTACCGGGCGATATCGTTTGGCGGCTTCAAACTCATCCTAACAATTCGTGGGTTCGACTATAGACCCCAACGGTCAATTTTTGCCCGCGAATCTGCACGCGCACGGAGTTGATTTCGGGCGATTTCTTTCACAGACTGCCATGTACATCTTTGATGTGAATTTTAATCAGAGGCACGGAGGATACAGAGAAAACGTTTCATTTTCTCTACGCCTCTTATGAAAATTCCGATCAGCGGCAAAATCCCCCGGTCCTAAGGCCCGCCCCCTTTGCAAAAGGGGGCTATTGGGGGATTTCTCGGCGTTGGTCCCGACCAGTGCGGCTCATTTTCATGCGCGGTGTTGTACCGAGTCGTACATGACTTACTCTGTGGTGACATGTCCGAGAACTGCAATGGCGCCGATCATCTCCATCTCGAATCTGACCAAGACCTACGCTTCAGGGTTCCAGGCGCTGAAACCGAT
>DATIEH010000478.1:0-3292 GCA_035455905.1 Binatia bacterium
CGCATCATCCATTTGAAGTACGTCGTCTTATGAAATGCTGCCATCAAGGCACTGATTCGTTCATTCTGCGGCGACATAAATAAGTGACCTTCTGCTCGGTTTTTTAAGAACTCCGTCAGGCCTGCCAGAAAATGATTTATCGTATCCCCAACTCTTTATTGACTTCGCGTTGAATGGTGAAGTCGAACACACTGCCAGGAGGCACGGGCTGCGTTAATTTGAGAATTTGGGCGTCCAGAGCCAGATATTCCTTCACCTCATCGTCTGTGGGAATGCCGGTGACGGTGAACGCCGGTTTGGACAGACGATACGATTCCAAGGCGATCGGTACATCGGTATTCCACATCTTGGCGAGCATCTCGCTGATCTCTCGTTCATTCTGCTCAAAATACCGGGCCGCTTTCGCCTTGGCGCGCAGAAGTTTTTTTACGAGATCCGGTTTTTCCTGCAAAGTCTTTACGCTCACCGCCAGGCCGTTTTGGATACTCGCGTACTTATCGATCGCAGTGTCGAGGACATTCATCTTGTATTTGTCGCGCCCAAGTAAAAACCAGGGCGGGCTGATCGCCGCCACCTGTACCGTGTTGCTGATCATGCTCTGAAGATGCCGGCTCTCTTCGCCGCCGGCTATGGTCGTCAGATCCTTGTCGGGATCGAGGCCGCCCAAACTGATCATCTTTTTCGCTGCGGTATGCTGGCTGCCGCCGATGGTGGCTGTGGCCAATATTTTTCCTTTAAGATCCTTCACGGAACGGTACTCGGGTCGGCTGACGAGCCAAAAGATCGGACGACGGAGACTGACGGAGACGACGCGGAGCGGCGCCCCGCGCTGGATGCCGCGAATGGCGCTGCCGATGGAGCTCAAGCCAGTCAATTCACCGGTGACTCCCGCGGCGATCGCCGTATTCGCCGACATTTGAATCAGCAGAGGCTCAAGTCCTTCTTCCTGGAAAAACTTTTTCTCTTTCGCGATAAAAAACTCAATCGAGGTGATGCCGCTGCTCGAATAACTCAGCGCGACTTTCTGCAGCTGGGCTGCGCAGAAGCTTGCCATCGCCGTCAAAAATAGAATTACCCATAGGGAAACAAAAATAGGTTTGAGCACACTCAGCCTCATTGCTCGTAGAAAAATTTTTATCTTCTCTGCCAGCTTTGATCTTTGCACGAGTGATCGGCGTGGCACCGGCTTGACACTCATGATGCGGGATTGTATTGGAGGCACGTCTTGATTTGCAAGCAAAGATCTCACGAGCAGCGCGAGCGTCGCGTAAGGACCCGCATCTCGTGTTCTTAGCGCAATCTTTTCGAAAACCTGACCAGAGATGTTTCGTTATTCAGAGCCTGGCTAACAATTAAATTATATGACACAAAAACCGTGAAAGGATATCCAGAAGTGGCAAGTGAAACCGAGAAGAATTTTGCAGCGACCATCGATCGGATCGTCGCGAACTATAACAATAAGCTACTTTGGATTACTTACTCGAAGGATCGATTGACAAAGCAGGCCGCGCGGGTTCTGATTGAGCAGTGGTCGAGCTTTACCCGTCATAGCCGCCAGTGCTGGGCGTTTGTTGTCGGTAATTGTCCCATTGTAGAAGTGCGAAAATTCATCGTCGCTGAAAATCTTTATGAAGAAGAAGCCCAGGAAGGGCACTCACATTTTGAGATCCTCGCGCGCATGGGTATGGCGCTGGGGTTACGCCGTGAAGATATTATCAACGCCAGACCGCTGCCAACGACGGTGGTGGCGATGCGCGCCTGGGAAGCTCTGACGAAGAATCGAACCTGGTACGAGGGGCTCGCGGCAAAGCTCGTCCTCGAGCGGACGAACGCCCCGCAGTGCGGGAACTTCTCGCATCATCAAGACGAGCACTGGCGCCGTCAGCTCGGGCTATCAAAAGAAGAAACGGAGTTTTGGTGGATGCACGATGCCGTCGATCAGGTGCACGGCGACGGGTCGCTTCAGTTACTGGAAAATTATCTGGCCAACGACGCAGAACGAGAAGCGGCATTGCGCGCCGCGGAAGAATCGATGATGGCATGGCAAATTTATTTCGATGGGTTTTACTACGAAGGGATTCGCCGCTCGCAATCGGACTGACCGATTGCGAGCGGTTCAAGGCGTTGTAATCGTTCAACCGCATTGCTCGGTTCAAGTCCTCACTTCCTGGTCCTTCCCCGCGACGCGGGTGAGGATGAAGGACGGGGTGGAACAGTTTGAACGGCCTGAACGTCTTGAACGAGCCGAAGGAATCAAAGAGGCTAAGCGCCAGATGAAAAAATCTCTGGATGCGTTCAACAAGGAGTTGGCCGAAGAGCATCTGACCGGACAGTGGATCTATGAGGATCTGCTGAACCGCGCGATCGGTGGGCCGCGGCCGCGTGGCGATGCGTATCTCTGGCCGTGGCGAATGGTTCAGGAAAAATTGTTCGAGGCCTGCGATGTGCTGGAAGAGAGTTTCACAGCCCGCCGTAGCATTTTGTTCAACAACCCCGGATTGAACGACAACGCGACGACGCACACGCTCCTGATGGGCATACAAATGATTAAGCCCGGCGAGATTGCCTGGGCTCATCGGCACACATTGGCGGCGATTCGTTTTGTCATTAAAGGCGATGGCAAGGTCTTCACCGTGGTCGACGGCGAAAAATGTCCGATGGAGCCGTACGATTTGATTCTGACGCCGCAGTGGACCTGGCACGATCACCGCAATCCAACAAGAGAAACTGCGGTCTGGGTCGACGCGCTGGATGTGCCATTTTTGCTGGCGCTGAATCAACCCTTTTATGAGCCTTATCCCGGAAACAAAGTTCAGACTGTTCGGGACAAGCCCGGCGACTATTTACAGCTGCGTGCCGGCGCGATTCGGCCGATCTGGGAGCGCGCCAAGCACGAAAATGTGCCGCTGCGCTACGCCTGGAGGGACATCGAGCCGCAACTACGCGCGCTCGCTGATCAAGCCGGAAGTCCGTATGATGGCGTGGCGCTGGAATATATTAATCCGATGACCGGCGGACACACACTGCGAACGCTCAGCTGTAGTCTTCAGTTGCTCCGTGCGGGGGAGCACACGAAAAGACATCGCCACACTTCGAGCGCAGCGTATTTTGTCGTCGCGGGTGAGGGCGCCAGTGTCATCGGCGACAGAACACTGGAGTGGACAAAGCACGACTGCTTCGCGCTACCGAACTGGGCGTGGCATGAGCATGTCAATCGCTCAAAGACCGAAGAAGCGATTTTATTTTCCGTGAATGACATTCCGATCATCGAAGCTTTCGGACTGTATCGAGA
>DATIEH010000479.1:0-2217 GCA_035455905.1 Binatia bacterium
TGCCGCCGATGTAGAGCGCGCGGGCGCCGAGCGGATTGCCGGGGCCGCCGGCGACCATGCGCGGCAGATAAGGCTGACGCTGGATCATCTCCGGCGGCGGATACCAATCCGGCCATTCGCTCTTGCGGATAATCGACTTGACACCCGACCAGGTGAAGCCTTCACGGCCGACCCCGATGCCATAGCGGACCGCCTTGCCGTTGCCGATCACGTAAAAGAGGTACGTGTGCGTCGTATCGATGATGACGGTGCCGGGAGCTTCCCGACTTGAATAGGAGACGATCTGTCGTTGTAGGCGCGCCGGCAGTTGCACATTTTCGTCCGGATCTTCACGCGCAGGATTCAATGAAGTCGGCGAGGCAGCCTGCGGCGCAATTTGCATTTGCGACGGCGGCCGTAAAAACGCGAAGATTTCTTCCGCTTGTGTGGGTGCGCAGGACAGCAACATTATCGCTGCTGCGTAACGGACTAATGGGCTGATACTTGACATGGCCTATCCCATTCGCTGTCTTCGTCACATCCGGTTACTTCACCGAAATTGAGGTTTGCCGCTCCTGGCCCGCATACTTCGCCGGCTGGCCCGCTTTAACGACGGCGCTTAGGTCTTGAGCGGTCGTGTCTGAGGTTTTCGCATTGTGGCCGACAAGAACGACAACGATCACGCATACAAGTGAGACAGCCACGATCTTGAGGTGGGTGGCACGGCCGGCGTAAAAGAGCGAGGCGTTCATTGGAAGCCTCCTAAAATTCATGGAACAAAAAGATGTGCGGCTGGCTCCGGGGAAGAGCCAGCCGCGCGCGAACCCTTTCGGGGCGGGGACGAATCGAGGCCCGGGTCGCGCAAGCCGTGTTGGCAAGCTGCTCAGGACTGAAGGGAAATGGCGCAACCAAACACGAGTGGTCGAACGTCGATCCTGTCCGCGGATTTTTCGATAAGTGCAGCCAATTTTGCTTGCTCTTCGGACAGTAACTGCACAAGCGTTCGCCGCTTCGTCTCGTCCTTTTCGGTTTCCAGTTTCTGGCGAAAGTATTCGATGTTGAGATTGGCGACGGTCCGTTCCATGCCATCACTCCAGTCACTTCGGTCGGGGAATGGTATCTGTGGTCGACGCGGGAAATTTTCTGCGGTTCGATCTGTCCGCGTCGTTCTTTCGATTGGGGACAATGTCTTTGCACTGCGATAACGCCCAGCTGCTCGAACTTTCTTCGTCAACCAATCCTTATGGATTGACCTTCGCTGGGCTATTGTCCTTGAGGGCATTGGCCCAAAGGGCAATGGCCAAAAGGGAAATGGCTTAAGGTGCGCAGGCCCAAGGGGCATGGGCGCTTGGCGCAGTGTCGCATCGCTTTGGAGGGTGGAAACGGCCTACCGGCTTGGAAAAAGTACGGCGGCTTTTCGAGTCGCCTACGACTTCGATGTTTTATCGAAGCGCCAAATGGACGAGCGCCTATGACATTCGATTTGAGCCGGTAGCCTTCTCGATGGCATCGATCAAAGTTTTGCCTGAAAATGGCTTCGTGAGGTAAGCGGCGCAACCGGCGTCCGCCGCCGCTTTTCGGGTGTGGTCGGTATCGTTGGCGGTAATGAAGATCGCCGGAACCGAAACACCGGAATTCGTCAACTCTCTTCTCAAATCAATCCCGGATCCGTTCTTTAGTTTGATGTCCAGCACGAGGCAATCGGGTCGGCGAACGTCGGCACGTTCGTGGAAATCTTCCACAGAATCGAACAATTCGGTTTCGAAACCATGTTTGTTCAATAAGCGCTTGACGCCCAAGCGCATGCCTGGATCATCATCGACAACAAATATGATCTTTCGCACAATAGCGGCCAAGTGTTTTTGAGCCTTCTGCAGCACGACTGGATTGGATTGCTCGGCAAATAGCCGGCCGCTTTGTGATCCCCACAAATCGACTGTCACTATCTTGTTACCTTCTTGTCATGTCCCAATACCTCATTACCGGAGATGTCAAGCGGTGAATATTGTCCTTCGGGACAAGATTGGGATGGCGTCTGCACATTCGCGACTTCGCGCCCCCTCCAAGTTAATTAAGTGCCGGGCTTGTGATTTTTATCTCTCGCTGCACTCTCGGCCTTAGCCTGAATACCGAGGCGCTCGGCGACCGACACCAGCTCAGCGAGCGATTGAACCCTCATTTTCTCCATCACTTTGCGGCGGTGCGCTTTGATAGTACGTTCTGTTGCGCCTAATTCAT
>DATIEH010000480.1:0-2408 GCA_035455905.1 Binatia bacterium
CAACCGAGACGAAGTCTTTGCGATTGCCGGCGGTAATGGCAGCGGCAAATCGGTATTGATGCGCGAGATGATTTTACTGCAACAACCGACCTCTGGCGCGATCGAAATCTTCGGTCAGGACATGAGCACGATGAATGAAGCCGAGGTCGCAGTGTTGCGCCGCCGCTGCGGCGTGTTGTTTCAGCACGGCGCCTTGTTCAGCTCGCTGACGGTGACGGAAAACGTGGCCGTGCCGCTGCGCGAGCATACTCAGCTCAGCCGGAGGCTCATCGAGGAGCTGGCGCTATTAAAGATCGCTAGCACCGGATTTCCCATGGCAAGCGTCACCAAATACCCCAACGAACTGAGCGGTGGGATGCGCCGGCGCGCTGCCCTAGCGCGAGCCATGGCACTGGATCCCGAGTTTCTATTTCTCGATGAGCCGACCTCCGGGCTCGATCCGATCAGCGCCGCCGGCTTCGACGAATTGGTGCAGCAGCTGCGCGAGTGGTTTCGCCTCACCATTGTCATTATTACTCATGATCTGGATTCGCTGTGGCGTATTGCCGATCGGGTGGCGATCCTCGGCAATGGCAAGGTGCTGGGCATGGGGAGCATGAGCGATCTATCCCGTTCCACCGATCCGTTGGTTCATGAGTATTTCTACGGCCCGCGCGGCCGCGCGGCCAGGGAGCAAGCATGGAACCGAAAGTAAATTACACGCTGGTAGGTCTTTTCATCGCGTTATTGGGCGCGGCGACCCTTACCGGAGTTTTGTGGCTGAGCCGCACAGACTATCGCGGTGTCTACGACCGCTACTACACTTTTATGGATGAATCAGTCTCGGGTCTGAGCAGGGATTCGTATGTTAAATATCAAGGTGTCGAGGTCGGGCGCGTCAAAGAGATCGCCCTTGATCCGAACAATCCCGAGCAGGTGCGATTGGGGCTCGATCTCGTGCGAGGCACGCCAGTGAAAGAAGACACCGTGGCGGTGTTGGAAACCCAAGGGCTCACGGGAATAACCATCGTGAACTTGCGCGGCGGCAGCCGCGATTCGCCGCTCTTGAGCCCCAAGCGCGGTGAACGTTATCCGATCATCAAAAGCGAGCCATCTTTTTATGCACAGCTGAGCGGGAGTCTTGCGCGCCTCACGACCAATGAACAGATTCCTGCGCTGTTGGCGAACCTCACCAACTTGACCCAGGACGCGCGCAGCTTGCTCGATGCGCAAAGCCGGGCGGATCTCAAACGGACGCTCGCCGCATTGGCTCAAGTGACACAAACCTTGGCGCTTCATCGCGCGGAGCTTGCGGGCGCCGTTGCGCAGTCTGAAGCCGCAGCCGACCGATTCGCCGCCGTTGGAAAAAAGTTGGACGAGAAGCTACCCGAATTATTCGAGCAAGCGTCGGCAAATCTCCGCGGCCTTGAAAGGATGACCGATCAACTCGCGCGCGCCGGAGCAACACTCAACTCTACCGTCGATGGCAGTCGCGGCGACATCGCGCAGTTTACCGGCCAGACCCTAGCTGAGGCTGGTTTACTGGTAGGAGAGCTGCGCCAACTGACTGCAACCCTGCAGAAAGTCTCAAGCGATCTCGAGCGCGAGCCGAGCGCATTGATTTTTGGCCGCGCCCCGCCGGTGCGCGGTCCAGGGGAATAAACCGGTGTTGAGCTTGAGCAAAACCTTCCGACTCGCGATTTTTGTCCTCGCGATCTTTTTTAGCGTCGGCTGTAGCTTGGGACCGAGAGAAGTCAGCGCTCCGCGCACCTATTTTCTGAACCCAGAAATTTCCTGGAATAACCCTCACGCATCCGGCGACCGGCCTGCGCATTCCGTTCTTTTAATCACGCAGCCCAAAGCTCAAGCCGGTTTCGACACCGCACGCATGGCTTATCTGCTGCGTCCCTACGAGGTCAGCTACTACGGCTACAACCAATGGGCCGATACGCCCGCGCGCATGTTACAGCGCATCATGGTTGAAAATTTCGAGAAAACCGGTGAGTGGAACGCGGTCTTGCAAACACCGAGCGCGGTGCCGGCGCAGTACCGTCTCGATTGCGACAATCTAGTCTTGGAGCAGCAGTTCTTTTCCAATCCGAGCCGCGTGCGCCTAGCGCTCCGCGCCCAAATCATCGAAACCAAGACCCAGTCGGTTCTCGCGACTCGCTCTTTCGAACTCTTCGAGACCGCTCCGACCGATGATCCCTACGGCGGCGTCATCGCCGCCAATCACACAACCGAGAAGCTGATCAAGGAAATGGCCGAGTGGTTGGACACTACTTTCAGAACCTCGGTCAAACCCAAGCAGTGATGAGATAAAAAGATAGGAAGTTCTTTTGCAAACGGGTAACGCCTGAAGAAAAAGCGGGGTTAGACGATGCCGTGGAACGAGGCTTACTATCCAAAATCGATGAGAAATCTACCGC
>DATIEH010000481.1:0-10397 GCA_035455905.1 Binatia bacterium
ACCGAAAGCTTTTTGCCTTTTAAATCTTCCGGCTTCTTGATCTCGGGCGAAACGATCATGCTGTAGGCGAGAACGTTGAGTAATCCGGCGATCAAGGTGACATCGGCGCCGCGCAGGCGCGCGACCACAGGCGCGTTACCGCCGACCTGGGCGATCGGCACATCGCCCGACATCAACGCCTGGGTCGCCTTGGAGCCACCGTCGACATAAATCATCGTAACGTCCAAGCCGTTTTTTTCGAACAACCCGGCTTCCTTGGTGATCCAAAACGGCGCCTGCGACCCGGCGATCGCGCTCCAGCCGATGGTCAGCTTTTCGAGGGTCGCCGCCCTAACCGTAGCCTCGTCGCGAACAAATCGGCTAGACAGAAGCAACAATAGCGAAATTAGTAACCG
Organism: Binatia bacterium; assembly: GCA_035455905.1. Taxonomy (GTDB): domain Bacteria; phylum Desulfobacterota; class Binatia; order UBA9968; family UBA9968; genus DP-20. The sequence continues at coordinate 396 of DATIEH010000481.1, forward strand.
GCGACGAGCGTTCTTGCCGTGCATCACTCGATGACTCCCTCCATTCCTGCCATCTCTTCACGCCGCGCTTTCCCACTTGTCCACGTCGACTTCCCAGCCTTTCGTCTGTGATAGGTCGAGCGCGTTGCCTTCGATGTCGCGGAAGCGAAGCTCCGCGTAAGGGCGTGTCGCTGGCCGTGGCGCAATTTTCAAGACCGTGCTTAGTTCCGCCAGCGTCGCCTGCATTTCATTGGTCAGAAAACCGATGTGATTGATGCCGTACTTGGCTTCGTGCCCTTCAATTCGATTGTAAAACGGATGGATCGCGAGATTGGTTTTGCCGTCGGCGCAAAAACGATTGCCGCGGCCCTGCTGGCGGCGTTGGTAACTGGACGGAATTTCGCGCAGGCGAAATATTTGGGTGTAGAACTGCAGCATGATCTCCGGATCGAGCGCGTTGTAGGCGATGTGGCGCACGCGCGGGAAGCGTTTTTCTTTGCTCGCGGGAACGCCGAAGCTGCTCGTAGAAATAGTGACGGGGCGGCACTCCGAGTCGTGGATGCGGATCTCGCCGTGCTGGAGATCATTCGGTTCCTGAAGGATCATGCCGCGCGGATTGAATCTAATGAATCGTCCTTTTACTTCTTCCAAATCGTCGACTTGAAGTCCGATGTGATGCAGTCCAAGTTCCATGTGCATTTCACCAAGGCTTGGCCGTTTTTTGAAAAAGGTCAGATTATAGTAGCCGTCTGTGATGGAAATATCTCCCTCCATCGAGCGGCCGAGTTCTTCGGTGCCAAGAAAGCGGCGGTAAAACTCCGCGAGTTTTTCCGGCTCGTTTGCAAGATAGGCAATGTAACGAAGCGTTGCCATGGAAACCCTCCTGTGAGCGTTTGGAGTGGAGTAATGGCTTATCGACATCCGATCTGAACCAACACTCCAGTATTCCAGTACTCCATCACTGCATTCTTATTCTAGTCTCTGATATTTTGCGTAAACCATTCCAGGGGCAGGGGATGACCGAGTCCTTTGGCTTTTGCCAAATTGTACGCGGTGCCGCCGACAGCGGCGAATTGCAATCCCTGAGTGCCCTGATTGTTCAGAAAGGTAATCTGTTGATCGTTGGTTCTTCCCGCCCAACGGCCGGCCATGATGTCCGGCACCGTGCCGATGTCGGGATTGTCGATTTCGAAATGCGGCGAGCTCGGGATTTTTTTCTTTTCCTCCGCCGTGCCGGCGATGAAACCAAACATACCATCGCTGCCGGTCACAACTTCCGCAGCGCTTCGGTCGGCAAATAAAGTCGATGTCCCTAGTCGTGCGCGCACGTCAGCGCGTGCGAGCACATCCGGACCGGCTTCGTTGTTGCGCACGTTGTTGATGTGCATACCGGGCTCGAGCCATTCCGCTTTGATTACCGGGATCAACGAATCCGTGGTGAGCGAGACGACATCGGCTCCGCGCAGCGCTTTTTCGGCAGAATCCACGGGAATAATTTCGATATCCAGCTTTTTCGTCATTTCAGCGGCAAACGCTTCTCGATTCTTTTTTGTCGGGCTGAAGACGCGCATGGTCTCGATCGGCCGCACCTGCTTGATCGCTTCCGCATAGGTGCGCGCCATTCCCCCCGAGCCGATCATGGCGAGAACTTTGGCATTCTTTCGCGCGAGATATTTTGTGCCGATTCCAGCGCAGGCGCCGACGCGCATGTGCTGTAGATAGCCATCGTTCATCAGCGCGAGAGGTTCGGCATTTCGTGTGCTGAGCAGAAAAATCAAGCCACAGTAGCGGCCACGCTCCATGCAATATTTATCTTCGACCATGAAGCCCTCCTGGTTTTCCCAGGCGAGCATGTCGGACTTCATGCGGATCGCAAACACGCCGAGTTTCCGCGAAGCGCCTTCCATTGTCCCCCAACGATAGTAGTGCGGCTCCTGCGGCACATAAAAGTCGATTCTCGGACGGTAACCGGCATGTTGCTGGTTCAAATCGCGGTAGGCCTCTTCCATCGCGTCAATGCAAGTCTTCATGTCGAGGACTTGCTGAATCTGCTCGTTGGTTAAAAAGATCATCAACGCTGCTCCTTCAGTCTGATTTGCTCCGCAGGTCGCGGGCTCGCGTTTGGCCTTGATATAGCCGGTTCATTCCTGGCTGTAAACCGCTCGGGACTAGGCGCTGTTGCGGAACGCATTCTGTTTCTAGGTGACTCCGTAAAATTTTTTAGAGAATTTTGATTTTCTTATTGCCTGAGCGGAAACAATTCTATAAGTTGGCCGAGGATGCGCATCAGTCGTCTCACAACCCATCCAAATATCAAAACAATGCTTTGCAACGCGGCGCGGCGTTTAGCCGTCGTCGTGTCGCTTGCGGCCGTTGCTCTTGTTTCCGCGCCATTCGTCAGTTCACCGCAGCGCGAATCCGAGCGAATGCCGCGACCGGAGCCGCCGAAAACGCAATCACGCATCAGCGTCACTCTGCGCTCCGGGGACAGTCTGCTTGGCGTGCTCAAACGTTTCGGAGTCGAGACACCGTCGGCCCACGCGCTCATCGAAAAAGTCCGCCCGCTGATGAATGTTCGAAAAATCCGGCCCGGCAATGACGTTCATGTAGTGCTCGACGGCAAAAACCAAACCGTCGAGGCAATGGAGCTGGTCGTCGATGACAATTTGGTTCGTGTCAAGGCAACCGATGCCGGATGGTTCGCGGAACGTCAAGAAATTCCGTTTGTGAGGGAGAGCCGTCTCGTGCGCGGCACGATCAACGGCAACCTTTATGAAGCCGGCATCGCTGCAGGACTTTCACCGCAACAGATCCTGGATCTGGCGCAAATTTTTGAGTCCGATATCGACTTTTTTTCCGATTTCCATTCCGGAAACCACTTCAGCGTAATTGTGGAGGAGCGCCGCTACATTGATGGTCGACGCGCTGCCGGACGGATTTTGGCGGCGGAGTTGGATGCCGAAAATGATACCTTCGATGCATTTTATTTTCCCGGTCAAATCGACGGTGGAGAATATTACAATAGTAACGGCGAAGCGATGCATCGTTCCTTTCTGCGCGCGCCGCTGAGCTACGCGCGAGTTTCATCGCCATTCAGCACCAATCGTTGGGACCCGATTCTTCGCACCGTGCAGCCGCATATGGCAATTGATTACGCTGCGCCTGCCGGAACCCCGGTGGTGGCCATCGGTGCCGGCCGAGTCGAATTTATCGGATGGCAAAATGGCTATGGCAATGTCGTCGATATTCGGCATTCGGGAGATTACACGTCGCGCTATGCGCATTTCTCGCGCTTTGCGGCGAACCTTCGCAGAGGTCAATCCGTCAATGCCGGCGACATTATCGGCTACGTCGGGCAGACGGGGCATGCAACCGGGCCGCATCTCCATTTCGAGTTTTTGCACGGCACTACGAAGATCAACTTTCTTGCCCTCCGGGTTCCTAAGATCCAGCAATTGACCGGAGATGATTGGCGCCGCTTCACTCGTTTACGCGATCAGCAGTTGGCGATGCTGCACCCGAGCAGCGTCGCTCAGAGCGCACAAAAAGGTTTTTGAGCTTCCTTTCTGCTTCAGGCTGCCAAAGAGTTGGGTGGGTTAAAACGATGGGTATCGTATCGCTCCACCCGTCCTACCGTCAGCATGCTGCGGTTTCCTAGCGCCATTCTCGTTCGCATCTAGATTCTGCTATAAGGCTGGCCAGGCGGACTACGGTTTAGAGGAGATACCTATGAAGTTGTCACGCATTTTGGTGATCGTGGTTATTTTGTTGGCGGGAAGCCGCGCTCCTGCCACTGCTCAAGATAAATTTCGCGTTGCGAGCGGTGGGTTTTCGACGGCCATTCACGCGGTGGCATGGGCAGCATATGAAAAACGGTTGTTCCAAAAATATGGATTGGACGGAGAATATCTCGCTTTGGAGAGCGGCACGCCGGCGATGCAAGCATTGCTGGCCAATGAGCTCCAAATCGTCTTTACCACCGGCGCGCTCGCTATTACCGCCAATCTGCAAGGCGGCGATACCACGATCATCGCCGGCGGGATCAATTTCATTCCCAACAAGCTTTTGGTTCGTCCGGAGATCAAGCGGCCCGAGGATCTGAAGGGAAAGCGCATCGCGATCAGCCGTTTTGGCTCGGCCTCGGATTACGCGACGCAAGTTGCTCTCGAAAAGCTCGGTGTCAATCCCAAAGACGTCACGATTGTCCAGATCGGCGGCAACTTAACCCGATTTGCCGCCCTCATGAACGGCACGATTCAAGCGACGCTCCTGAGCGAGCCGCTGACGACCATGGGTATTCGCGATCACAAGATGAACTCCTTGATCGATCTGGCGGAAAGCGGGGTCCCGTTTCCGCAAAACTGCTTTATCGTCAGGCGTAGTTATCTGGCGGCCAATCGAGTGAAAATCGTCAATGGTATGAAAGCGATCATTGAAGGCTATTTCATGGTCAAAAACGATCGGGCGCTGGGATTACAACTGATCAAAAAGTACATTCGTGTCAGCGATGACGACGCCAATATCAGTTACGACTATTACCTGGCAAAACACGGCGACGGCGTGCTGGTGATGCCAGAGCGCAAAGGCTTGGAGTTCATTCTTGCGCAATTGGTCTCTACGACACCGAAAGCGAAGGGACAAACGCCGGAGAGTTTACGGTTGTTGGATTCGAGCGTGCTCGATGAGATCAAGAAAAGTGGATTCATCGACAAATTGAAGCGATGATCATTCCCACACACGGCGATTCGTAATCGAGAAAGATAGACGCTTACGACTGGTAGTCGACGGTTCAAACAGCAAGGACTGTCCTTTCAATCGAGAAATGCTTTATATGTTTGCAAAAGAGAGAGCCCATGGCCGGAGTTGTAGACGCTGATACGCATATCGCCGAATCCGAGGCGATGTGGTGCTTTATTGATCGCGAAATGTACCCGCGCCGCCCGGTGCTGGCCAAAATTCCCGACGACACTTGGTATAAAGAACGCAACGCCTTTTGGCTGATTGATGGTGAAATTTTTCCCAAGCCCGCCGGAAAAGCCAGTTTTAGCTTGATTACGCCGTCGGCTCAGAAAAAGGAATCTGGCCGCGGTGATATTCATCTCGGCGTGCGCGAGCTGACGGATCCGATCGCGCGCCTCAAAGATATGGATAAAATCGGCGTAGAGATCCAGGTGATTTACCCGACGCTGTTTCTAGTGTACCTCACTGACGACGCCAAACTTGAGAGCGCTCTCTGCCGTGCGTACAACCGGTTTATTGCCAATGCGTGTGAAAAATCGCCCGAGCGACTCAAATGGGTCGCAATCTTGCCGCTGCGGGACATTGCCGCGTCGCTGTCCGAGATGAAGTGGGCGAAAGAGCACGGTGCCGTGGGTATATTCTTCCGCGGCATGGAAGGTAATCTCACGCTGGATAATCCCTATTTCCACCCCGTCTATGCTCAAGCCGAAAAGCTCGACATCACGATTTGCATCCATACAGGATCAGGCAGCCGGCATTTAATGCAGCTTTTTGACGTCGAGCGTAATCACACCTTCGCGCACAATCGGGTTCTGCCGGTGGTCGCGTTTCGTGATCTGGTCGCCAATCGGGTTCCCGAAGAGTTTCCCAAACTACGCTTCGGCTTCATCGAAGCGGCGGCGAGCTGGGTGCCGTATATCTGGCACGTGCTTAAGCGCTCAGCGCGTCCGGACTTCAAGCTCAAGAATCCCCGGGATTTTTTTCACGAGTATCGATTCTGGATCGCCTGCGAAGCCGACGAAGAGCTACCGCATTTAATAAACTATCTCGGCGAAGAGCATATGGTTATCGGCTCCGACTACGGTCATAACGATCCGTCAAAAGAACCGCAGTTCGTGCAACACATGCGCGGGAGAGAGGATATCCGGGCGGAAGCCATCGAAAAAATCCTTTGCGCGAACCCACGCCGGTTGTACGGATTGACGTGACGATGCTGCCGGGCTATTTATCGCCGCCAAGGGCGGCTGCCTGTAAATCATCAGGCCGTTTCTGTGGTTGGCCTGAGTTGTCGTAGCCGACGGCGAATTTTGCGGGCAATTCGACAATACGTAATTTCCTTAGAAAGGCGGGGCATGAGAAAACCTATCTTCGGCTTGCTGGCCGTGATTGCGGTTGTCCACTGGTTTTCTTTGCCGGCATCGTCCCAAGTCACAAGATTGAAAGCGGCTTATTCGTCTGAAAGCTCCTGGTCGCTCGCGACATGGGTCGCCTATGATGCGGGCTTGTTCAAAAAGTACGGCCTCAGTGTTGATTTAGTGTTGATACGGAGTGCTGCGACGATCACCACGGCGCTGATTGCCGGCGAGACACCCATGATCCAGCTCGGCGGCAACGGAACAATTCAAGCAGCGCTTCAAGGGGCCGACACGGTGAATGTCCAGACCCTCGTGCCGATTATTCCACAGAGCTTGGTAGTCACTGCGGACATCAAATCACCCGAGGATCTCAAGGGAAAACGCTTGGGCGTAAGCCGTTTTGGCGCCCTGAGCGATCTCGTGATTCGCCATTATCTAAGAAAATTCGGCCTCGATCCTGCGAAGGATGTCACGATCATACAGGTTGGCGGAATTCCCGAACTGCTCGCAGCAATGAAGGCAGGGGCGATCTCCGGCGGCTCCTTGTCTCCACCAGTACTGAGCGCGGCGAAAAAAGCCGGCTTCAAGGAATTAGGTGACTTTGAGAGCCTCGATTACAAGTACCCTGCAGTTGCCATCGCCACCACCAGGAGCTTCATCCAGCGCCAGCGCTCAACGGCGCTCAATTTTTTGCGCGCCGAGATCGAAGGCATTCACGCCATTCGAACGCAAAAGAATTTCGCCGTGAACACCCTCAAAAAATATATGCGCATCAGCGACCCGGATATTCTGGAAGAAGGCTACCGGTATGCGGTGCGTTTCATTCAACCCCGGCCATTGCCCACCACAGAGGAAACCCGCGCCGTGCTCGAAGAGCTCAAGCGACCCGACGCCAAGCCTGAGAATTTTATCGATTTGAGCTTGATGCAGGAGTTGGAAAAGGAAAAATTTTTCGAGAAATTTAAGTAAATCGCCGATCAGCTTCCCAGTGTGCAATTAAGAAAACTTTCTCCCTGCGGTCGAAATGTCAGCGCGCGGAGCGCCGATCCTCAGTAGCTCAACGTCGCCTCGATGTGCGTGAGACTACAGGCCGTACAGCGCCTTGGCGTTATGCGACAGGATCTTTTCTTTAATCGAGCTCTCGATTCCCTCTATGCGCTGAAACTCTTGTAGCGCAGTTACGGCGCTCGACGGGTCAGTGTGGCCGTAATCCGTGCCGATCACTAGACGATTTTCGCCGCAGTGCTGCACGATATAGGGCACATCGTCGTTGGTCTGGCACGTGACGAAAATGTTGTATTCCTCGAACACGTTAGTGGGAAAATTGCGATTTGCGACCCGATAACGAATCGCGGCCTCGCGCTGCACCCACGGTACCCACTGCGCCGACGCCTCAATAAACCCCCAGCGGAGCTTCGGGAACCGCTCGTGCAGCTCACTCATGATCACATCGAAGCACGCGGTCACCGTGGGCACGCGAAATTGCGCAAAGCGCCCGGCGGGCGCCATGCGGTAGAGGTCGGCATTCTCGGGGTTGCCGTTGGCGATGTGCACGGCGATCGCGAGATCGAGCTCGGTGGCGGTTTGGTAGATCGGATAAAAATAGGGATCCGAAAGATGGCGTTGTCCCTCCAATGGCCGCATGCATACGGCGGCAGCGCCGTTCTGTTGTGCGAATTTGACTTCCTCAACGGCAGCGTCGATATTCATCGCCGGAATCACACACGAATAGAACAACCGTCCTTGGCTCTTCTTTGAGATTTCCGCCAACCAACGATTCCAGCTTCGGCACAGCGCAACCTCTGCCTCGGCTCTAGTCGTGATTCGCTCGATCCAAAACGTATTGTGGAGCACTTGCACATCGATGCCCAAGTCATCCATGTGCTTCAAGCGCAGAGCGACATCGTCAAGCTCGCGTGCGGCTTGCGGGGTCTCAAAGTTTCTTCCGGCGCGCTGAGCAAAGTCGTGGAGCTCACGCTCGCTCAACGTGGGAAAACGAAAACCGGCGATTTTGTCGTCGATCACCCAATACTGCCTCGTGGCGTCTTCCGTTGTCGAAAAGAGCTTTGGCCGATACTTACGCTCTGATAGCTCGAGATAATCCCAGGTACGCTCGGTTTCGATCACATGAGCGTCCGCGTCGACGATTTGGGGGGATGTAGCCATTGGATTTCTCCTTTGCATCAGAGCGGGCGAGTTGAGGAACGTTAGTGCCGACCCAATGAAGGTGTCAAGTGATAGGCCTCCTGTTGAGGGTCCGAAAAGATCTCTCACGCAGTTTAACCTGAGTCGTGGGAGGATTCAGATAGCAATTTGCTTCTCGTCGTTCTTCCGACCCTTCGGGTTTCGCTCAGGATCACCCGAAGATGAGTCTTTTTCGACGGAGCGCCCATGGCGAATAGAAAATGCATATCCCGATTCTTAATGTCGCGAGTTTTATCTTGACTCGCTATGTCGCCACAGGCATATGAGGCAAAGAGGGCACCGTGAATTCCAGTGGAGGGCCGTTTCATGAAAACCGCATATGGTTTAGCCATTCCCGAGCCTGATCCTGTACTCACGCGAGTCGGACCGGGCACACCGTGCGGTGAGCTGATGCGCCGGTACTGGCAACCGGTCTGCCTAGCGGCGGAGCTCAAGGACGTCCCCAAGCGTGTGCGCATTTTTGGCGAAGACTTGGTTGCTTTTCGCGACGGCCAAGGACGTGCGGGTTTGCTGTTTTTTCGTTGCAGCCATCGTGGTACTTCGCTGGAATACGCTCGCGTCGAGGAGCGCGGGCTTCGTTGCTGCTATCATGGTTGGCTCTACGACGTGGAAGGCAATGTTCTCGAAATGCCTTTGGAACCCACTGACAATCCGTTCCTCAAACACATCCAGCATCCATGCTATCCCGTGCGCGAATTCGGTGGCTTGGTCTTCGCCTACATGGGACCGCTCGATAAAATGCCGGAGTTCCCGATTTATGACGTCTGGCAAAAACCCGGCGGTACGCTAAAGGCGCGTATGGGACCGCGAGTGGGCGGTCCGGTGAATTGCAATTGGCTGCAGGCCGAAGAAAATCTCATGGACGCCCTACATACTTTTTGGCTTCACACGCGCCACAGCGGTGCGCAGTTTCCGTCGCAAACCTACGGCATCGATCCCGATGCCTTACAATATGAAGAAACCAAGCACGGCATGCGTTTCGTGGTGAAGCGGAGACTGGAAAGCGGAAAATGGTGGGAGCTTGTCTGGGAGATGATCATGCCGCTCAATGTTCATCTGGTCTACACCGATGAGCCGAAAACCGAGCGCGTGCGTGCCGTCACTTATTGTGTGCCGGTTGATGACGCGCACCAGCTGGGCGCGAGCATTCGTTGGCTGTCCGAGAACGAAATGGAAAAACTCTCCGGCCGCGAGCAGCTTGCGCCAGGTGGCCGGACCAACACGAGCTACGAATACACGCAGCGCCATCCCGACGATAAGGAAGCAGTGGAAGGGCAGGGACCGATCGCAATTCACGGTCTGGAACATCTGGTCACATCGGATCGCGGCGTCCTAATGTTTCGCAACATTTTGCGCCAAGCCATTGGGGCGGTGGAGCGCGGCGAAGATCCGAAGGGAATTTTCCGCAATTCAGCCGAAGCGTCGTTCGTTGCCACTACCGCCGGTAGTACAGTCCGAGACTGAAAGTTTATTGGCTTACTTTATTCAGTGCTCCGTGATATCGGGTGAACGCCGCTATCCGTGGTTTGTTACGATTACGGCTGAAGACCGACTCGATTGCCGCTTTCGCCGCAATGACGCGAAAGTCGTGGCTGGATGTCAGCCACGCTGGCTTGCTCGCTTCTGTCCACCCGGCTTGTCGAGGACCTCGCCCCAACGAGTTAAAAACGTCAGCAAAAACATGCTCTGCTGTGCCGGCTCTGCAGCCAATGGCGCCAGCGAC
>DATIEH010000482.1:0-3825 GCA_035455905.1 Binatia bacterium
TCATCGGATCCGCTCAAGCTCAACCAGGAGCCTTTCGACTACGGTAAACGACTGAGCGCCGAACAACTCGAAGAATGGACCAAAGCCGGAAAGAAATTTCGCCGCTACTTCGATCAGGACGGCGACGGGATTCCTTATCGAACCGTTCCCGGCAACGTACACCGCTCGGCATCCTACTTTACCCGCGGCTCCGGCCACGATGCTGATGCGCGCTACTCCGAAGACGAACACGACTACAAATATATTCTCGATCGTTTGCGCAAGAAGTTCGATACGGCGCGCAAATTCGTGCCCAAACCGATCGTGGAAAAAGAGCGCGGCGTCAAGACCGGCATCGTTTGCTACGGTTCGAGCTACGAGCCCGTGCGCGAAGCGCGCGATCGATTGAAGGCGCGGGGGCTTAGAACGAATCACATGCTGATCCGTGCGCTCCCGCTAACGACTGAGGTCCGCGATTTCTTTGCCGAGCACGATACGATTTATCTCGTGGAGCAAAATCGCGACGGTCAGATGGCGGCCATCATTAAAGATGAATGGCCGGAGCTGGGCACGAAGATTGTCGGTGTATTGATCTATAACGGCTTGCCGGCGACGCCGCTCGAGGTTGTAAATCAGATTTTCGCCGCGGCCCAATCGGCAAAAACGGCATAAGGATAGGATTGGAAAATGGCAGAAGCAAAGGTAAATCGACTCAATCTAACGGAAAAAGATTACGACGGCGCGGCCTCGACCATGTGCCGTGGCTGCGGTCACGATGCGATCTCAGCATCCGTGCAGCGCGCCTATTTCGAGAGCAGCATCGATCCACGCAAGGTGGTCAAACTGAGCGGCATCGGCTGCTCGTCGAAGACACCAGCGTATTTCTTGAGCCAATCGTTTGGTTTCAACGCCGTGCACGGCAGAATGTCGGCGGTCGCCACCGGCGCCAATTTGGCAAATCATATGTTGATGCCGATCGGTGTCTCGGGCGACGGCGATACGTCGGCCATCGGGCTCGGCAACTTTTGTCATATGATGCGGCGGAACGTCAACATCACTTATATCATTGAGAACAACGGCGTTTACGGCTTGACGAAAGGACAGTTCTCGGCCACCGCGGATGTCGGCTCGGTGATGAAGGGTGGTAAAGTTAACGATATTCCGGCGATCGATTTGGCGGAGCTGGCGATCACGTTGGGCGCAACTTATGTGGCGCGGAGCTTCTCGGGAGACCGCAAACAGTTAACACCCCTGGTTCAGGGCGCGTTGTCGCACAAAGGCAGCGCGATTCTGGATGTGATCAGCCCCTGCGTGACTTTCAATAACCACGAGGGATCGACCAAAAGTTTAAAATACGTGAAAGGCCATTTGGATCCGATTCATGAACTTGATTTCATCCCGCCGTACGAGAACATCGAGGCGGATTACGATGAAGGCACGGATCACGATGTGACCATGCATGATGGGTCGCATATCATTTTGCACAAGCTCAATAAGGATTACGATCCGACCAACAGGCTGCAGGCGATCCAGGCGATTCACGCCGCGATCGCTGAAGGGAAATTTTTAACCGGACTGATCTATTACAATCCGAACCGCAAAGAATTTGCCGACGAGTTAAATCTCTGCGATATTCCGCTATCGGAGCTCAGCCAGGACGACCTGCAGCCGCCCATCGAAGCTTTGGAAAGAATCAATGCTGATATGATGAAATAATCGGCTGGTTGACTTGACAGAGGGCCTGGCGGAGAAAATCCGCCGGGCCCTTTCTTTTTTGAACGATTTGCTGTCTTACAACCCGACTGCCTGCTTTGTCGGCAGCTCGTTCCAGGCTTCAATGATTTCGCCCGAGGATGCCACCAGTCCGAAATGCCGCCGCATGTTTTCCAAAGTGCCCAGATGTAATTTCGTCTCGTATGCCGCGGAGCAATCGTCGATCATCGTCACATAGTAATCAAACATGTAGCCGTCGCGCGCGGTCGTCTCCACGCAGACGTTGGTGGCGACACCGCACACGAGCACACTCTGAATATTACGCGCCTTCAGCACCGTGTTCAGGTCGGTGTTGATAAACGCGCTGTATCGGTGCTTGATCACCACCCGCTCGGTCGGCAACGGCGAGATTCCCTCATAAAATTCTGCGCCCCAGGTTCCTTCACGGCAGGTGCTCAAACCACCTTTTTGTGACGTCCGATAGATCCAGGAGGGCGTATCGGTCCATTCGCTGTGCGTGGTTCGAATATAGACGATTGTGAGCCCCACGCGGCGTCCTTCCTCGATCAGTCGGAGCAGATTCGGAACCATCGCCATAGCCGCGCCGACATCCTCGCCGCGTTTCGCCGCGCTACCGTCGGGACTGACAAAGTCGTTTTGCACATCGACTACAATCAGCGCCGCCTTGCTGGGATCGCAGCGTTCTTTCAGAGTTCGCAAAACATCCATCAGTTTTCTCCCTTAAGGCCGAGGATAAAAGATAAAGTTCGAAGGTGGCAATCCTCGAGTCTTCATCTGCGATCCTCGATTTCTATCAATGATCATGTTTACGCTGCAACCCCCCATGCCCCATGGCCATGATTTCCGCGCGCGTGATTTTCTCTCCGGCAAGGAGACGAGGGAGAAGCACGTCAAAGGCGGTAAAGGGATCGTGCAAGACACACCCGGACAGCCCCATTACTGGCGTGTCCCCGAGGTAAGCCATCAAAAACATTGAACCCGGCAACACCGGAAACCCGTGTGTTTCCACCACCGCCCCGCTTTTCCGGATGCCTTCCGGTGTTTTGTCGTCAGGATCCACTGACATCCCGCCGCTGACAAGAATCACATCGGCGCCGGCCTGTTTGGCTTCTTTGATATCTTCGGCGATGACATCGGCATCATCGGGTGCCAGCTTGACGGATTCGAGTGCCGAGCCCAGCTCATTGACTTTCTTGGTCACCACCGGTCCGAAACCATCTTTGATCCTGCCGGTAAAAACTTCGCTGCCGGTTACCACCAGGTGAACGCGCTTGGCTGGCATGGGCAACACTGTTACGATCGCCTTTTCTCTGCAGAGCGCTTCGGCCCTTCGCACCAGTTCCTCGTTTACGATCACGGGAATCGTTCTTGTCCCAGCCACAACGGTTCCCTCTTTGACATAGCGGTCCGCGGGCAGTGTCGCCAACATGAGATCACCCAGGGAATTGAAACGGAAAAGTAAATCGCTGTCGACCTTCAGTAAGCCGGAAATTTTCGCAACCAGGTTGATGCGGCCCTCACTCGGATCGGTTAATTTCAGGTTCTCTCCCGCTGCGGCGTTCGCCAGTCGTCGCGCGGCCTCTTCCTCGTGCAGCTCGTCTCTTTCCAGCTCCATCACATAGAGGTTGCGCTTTCCCACGTCGAGCAGTTTGGAAATATCCTCCTGCCGCACGATGTGGCCGCGTCGAAAGGCCGGGCCTTTGTGCTTACCCGGGACAATTTCGGTGATGTCATGAGCCAAAGGCAACCCAACGGCTTCTTCCACAGGTATGACTTTCAGCATCTCCCTTGCTCCTAGTTTGGCAAAGATTCAGTGTTCCATCAGCTAGAAATAAACGCAAGTCTCGTCCGTCAAGCTATTGCCGTTGCCGATACAGTTTCTTACGTCTCAGGAAACTTGTTTGCATGGTGCGCAACAAAATTGTGCCCTCATAATCGAAAAATGACTGCTCAACCATGGCCCTCCGGGAGCTGCTCCGCACCTTTGTCCGGCATGGTCGAACTGTTCTGTTCGCCGGCGGCTGGGCAGGGGTGGGAGCGCGGCGTTCTGCTCGCTGTGAGCGGCGCGGAGTTGGGTCTGGCAATCTGCCTGTTGTTGCACGTCTCGTGATT
>DATIEH010000483.1:0-8143 GCA_035455905.1 Binatia bacterium
CCCGAAACGGGGACCTTGATATTGTGCCGCTGCCCGCGGTAGCGCAATTCGGCGTGATGCTCGAAAAAAATATCCCGGGTGCCAAATTCCTTCGCCAGCGAATCTGAGGCATCGCGTTCCATTGCGCGATAAATTTGCGCCATCACCGGCACCGTCTGATCGTTCAGAATCCCCACAAAGGTTTTCGAGGTATCGGTGCGCGCGTCGGCCAAAAGCATGCCGATTGCCGAGAAATTTCCCGGCTCCGGTGGAATAATCACCGTCGGAATCGAGAGCTCGTGCGCCAGCGCGCACGAGTGCAGCGGTCCACCCCCGCCATAACTGAAAAGAATAAAATCCCGCGGATCGAGACCGTGTTCGACGGAAACTTTTCGGATTGCCCCGGCCATAATCACGATCGCAATCGAAATCACACCATCCGCCATCTCGATCATGCCGGTCTCGCCAGCATAGCCGAGCGGCACGGCGATGCGTTCTGCCAAGGCGCGTTTGGCGGCGCCGATATCAAGCCGCATTTCACCGCCAAGAAAGTTTTCCGGATTGAGCCGGCCCAGGATCAGATTAGCGTCAGTAATGGTCGGCTCGGTGCCAGCACGACCATAGCAGACCGGCCCGGGGGTCGACCCCGCGCTTTGCGGACCCACATGCAAACGATTTTGCGCATCGATCCATGCGATCGAGCCGCCGCCCGAACCGACTTCGACGATGTCTATGACCGCCGATTTAATCGGAAAGCCTTTGATATAGCCGTTGACATAGTAGACGGAGTTCACTGAAAAACGGCCGTTCTCAACCAGTGCGCACTTCGCGGTGGTGCCGCCCATGTCAAATGCGACGACGTTTTTAAAGCCGAGTTTCTCGGCATAAGCGCTGGCGCCGATGCAGCCGCCGATGGGACCCGATTCGACTAGACCGATGGCCTGGCGACACGTGCGCTCGGCGGACAGCAACCCGCCATTTGAGCCCATCATAAAGAGTGAACCATTGAAGCCTTCGCATTTGAAATCGTTGTCGAGGCGGCGGATGTAGGTGCTCACCTGCGGTCCGACGTAAGCGTTCGCCGCGACTGTCGAGCAACGCTCGTATTCATACCACTCACGCGTCAGATCGGTACTGAAGGTGATATAAGTGTCGGGCAACAGCTCTCGTAGCTGCTCCGTAGCGTTCTCCTCGTGTGTCGGATTGATGTAGGAGTTCATGAAAAAGATCGCCACCGCCTCGATGCCGATTTTTTTGATCTCATCGGCAAGCTTCTTGAGAGCTGCTTTATCGAGAGGCGTGACGACCTCACCCTTACTGTCCAGTCGTTCCGGTACTTCGAACCGCAGCTCGCGTGGAATCAGGGGTTCATCGCGCTGATAATGAAGGTCGAACGGATCGGGACGGTTGCCTCTGGCGATTTCAAGGATGTCGCGGAAACCCTTGCTCGTCACCAACGCGGTCTTCGCGCCTTTGCGTTGGATCAGTGAATTGATCACCAGCGTCGTGCCGTGATTGACGAGCGAGGCTTCGGCGGGCTTGATCTTCGCTTTGCGGAAACACTCAAGAATCCCATCCACGAGGTTCTCATACGTCGTCGGGCTTTTCGCATAAGTAACCCGGCGACTTTCATGATCGAAGGCGACGAGATCGGTAAACGTGCCGCCGATATCGACGGCAATGGCGTACGACATTCTAAATCCTGTTTGAAGTTTGTAGTCTTGCGTCTAGGTTTAGGCTCAACTAAAAACTCTGGACCCCAGACGCAAGACTTTATTCGCGGCGGGCGTTGCCATCTGCGTCAATCACGACGCCATAGTCATCGCGCGCGCTTTCAAGTGAGACAAGGCCGCGAGTCAGATCACGCAAGACCAATTCAGTGGCGCGCCGCCGTGGATCGCCGTAACCACCGCCGCCGCCGGTCGACATGCGAACGCGATCGCTAGCCTGGAGAGGTCGGTTTTCGGTTTTGTAAAGCAGCTCAGGCTGTTGATCACCGTTTTTGTAAATCAGCACGTGACCCGATTTGCCGGATTTGCCGCCTTGCACACCCCACGGCGGACAGCCGATACGGTCGAAGTTCGCCCATAATTCGCAGGGGGCGAGAAGCACGTACTGCTTGTCAAAGCCCAAACCGCCGCGCCACTTTCCAGGCCCGCCGGAGTCCTGACGTAGACAGAACTCTTCGACTCGGAACGGATACATGGATTCCTGCAGTTCGATCGGAATCAAACGCGTATCGCCATGAGCCATCGTGCGAAACGGCCCTGCGCCGTCGTGGCTTGCGCAGGCACCCCAGCCGCCATGTCCGCTGTCGTTGGCTTTAAATACGGCGCCGGTATCCGTACGCTTGCCGGCAAAGCTCAGTGATGAGAACGTCCCGAAATGCGCGCCCGTCACGCGCTCGGGTAATGCCGGCTCCAAGGCTTTGATGATGCAATCGATCACCGTCGGAAAAGGAATACTGTAGAGGCCCATGGCCGCCGTCGGTTCGGCGCTGATAAGCTTTCCCTGCGGTAAAATCATCTTCACCGGTCGAAAGGTTCCTTCGTTGGCCGGCTCATCTGTCGCGATCAAGTATTTAAAAGCGACCCGCACGCAGGTTCGTCCACCGCCGTAGAACCCGGAATTGATGCAGCCTTTGACCTGCTCCGAGATTTCGGAGAAGTCGACGGTCATTTCGTCGCCGGCGATTACAACTTTGACTTGGATCGGAATTTTTGCGTCGCGCACGCCGTCGTTATCAAGATACGCGTCGTGCCGGTAAACTCCATCGGGAATCGCGCGGATTTTTTCCCGGGTCGCCGCTTCGCATTGATCGAGAATTCTGGTGAGGGCGTCGAGAAAAACGCTGGTGCCGTATTTATCGGCCATCGCCTGCGTCAGATCGCGGCCAAGCAAACATCCGCCTAACTGCGCCTCGATGTCGCCGAGCAATTCCAGCGGAAAGCGGGTGTTGTTTTCGATGATCCGATAGACTTCCTCGATGGGCTCGCCCTTGGACAAAATCTTTATTGAGCGCAGCTGCAACCCTTCCATGAAAATATCCGTCGAGGAATACGAAACCGATCCGATCGCTCCGCCGCCAATATCGATCCAGTGGCAGTTGATGGAAAAAAAGCCGATCAGTTCATCGCCGTTCGACCCGGCGAAGACGGGCGTGTACATCACGGTATTGTTGAGATGTTGTCCCTGGACGGCGGCATGATTGCAGACGATCACATCGCCTTTGTACAGATTCTCTCGACCGTAAATCTCCAGCCCGTCTTTGACTGCCATGCCCACGGAGTCGGCAACAAACACCGGCATTCCCCCGGTCGATTGCGCCAGCAACTCGCCGGCTGCGCCCACGAATCCGACCGCGTAGTCTTTGTATTCGTAAATATAAGGACTAAACGCCGTGCGCGTCATGTTGGCGTCGATCTGATCACAGATGGAAATAATGCCGTGGCGAATGACTTCCAAAGTGATGGGGTCGATCTCTGTAGGTTTGCCGAACGGCTTTGGCATAGCTGCAAGTTGCGCTTGCGGTTAAAAACTTACGCGGATATTTTCAAGGAACTCGTAGGTTGTCAAGCAAGGAGAATTTGGCGTAAGTAAATAACGGCGGCAGTACGGCTCAACAATCCGGAGTCTCAAGAATGGTGAATTCTTTTCGTTGTCTCTACGGTTCGACTTTGCAGTGGTGCACTCTGGTTCTTGTTTTATTGGCGCTTACAACCGGGCTGGAAGCTCAGGAACGCCGAGCCAAGCTCAGAATTTCCAACGCGGGCTTCACAATCACCGCGCTGCCGCTGCTCGCGGCAAAGGATTGGGGGTTGTTCACTGCTAACGGTCTCGACATGGAAGTCATTCTGATGCAGTCGGCTCTCGTCCCCGCAGCGCTGACGCAAGGGGATATCGATTACCAAGCCGGCGTGGGACCGGCGTCGGTCAATGCCACCATGAGCGGTTTTCAGACTCGCGCCATCTGGTTTTCGTCGGACAAAATTTCCTATTGGCTGATGGCCAAGCCGCAGTTCAAAACGATCGAGAGCTTAAAATCAAAGAAAATCGCCATTACGGGGCTGGGCGGCACGGTCCATGTTGCGTTCAATCTCGCGC
Source organism: Binatia bacterium (assembly GCA_035455905.1). Classification (GTDB taxonomy): domain Bacteria; phylum Desulfobacterota; class Binatia; order UBA9968; family UBA9968; genus DP-20. The sequence goes on from DATIEH010000483.1 coordinate 4,084, forward strand.
TGGAAAAACTCGGCGTAAACCCCAAGGATTTTGTTCTGGTATCGATTGGTGGGCAGCAGATTCAACAGTTCATTTCTTTGGAGTCCGGCTATGTCGACGCGGCGCTTCTTTCGCCGCCGGTAACATTTGGCGCTCAGAAAAAAGGTTTTTACAAAGTTCTCGACGTCGGCGCCATGGTCGACATGCCGGGCGGCGGTTTGACCGCTCTGGTAAAGACGATCCAGGAACGGCCGAGCGAAACCAAGCGCGTGATTCGCTCCCTCCAACAGGCCAAGGATGAAATCAGAAAATCAAAACCGAAATCCCTCGATCTGATCGTGAAGCTACTCAAGATGGATCGGGAAGCGGCGAGCGAGACCTACGATCAATTTCTCACCACTTTGAGCCCGACGGGAATCCCGACCCGCGTAGGAATGGACATACTGGTGAAGTCCGTTCAAGCGCAAGGCCGACACGTCGGACGCAAAGTGAATTTCGAAGATATCGCCGATGATCGGCTCGCCACCGAAGTCGCCAAAGAGATGGGTTACAAAATTCCATGACTGCAGGCTTCAACCTCCGGGATTTGTGCATGAACACGGTCTATTCCTTATCTGAGACTGCGCGGCGATCAAAAAATACGCGCGCCAGCTGTGTCCTAAGAATTCCGGGGAGCGTCTCGACGTTCCTGCGTGTTGGAAAGACAAGATTCTTCACCCTGCGGGGCTCAGAATGGCAAACTCCAGGTGTCATCCTGAACGACGAAGTGAAGGATCTTTAAAATTTAGGACCGGCAATGATTCAACGGCGTAGAATCAAATTTGATAAACGGCCATTCGCGCGGGCGCTACTGACTCTCGTAGTAGTCACGATCTGTGCCAGCGGCAGTTGGAGCCAAGAAAAAGCAAGCAAAATCCGTATTTCCAACGCCGGCTTTACCATCACGGCTTTGCCGCTGCTCGCCGCGAAGGACTGGGGAGTATTTAGCGCAAATGGTTTGGACGTCGAGTTGATCGTCATGAGCCCGACACTTGCTGCGGCGGCGGTGGCCCAAGGCGACATCGATTACGTCGCCGGCGTAGGGCCGGCGTCCGTCGCAGCGACATTGAGCGGTCTGCCCTCGCGGGCGATATGGTTCTCCTCAGACAGAATTTCGTACTGGCTACAGAGCGCGCCTTCCTACAAAACACTCCAAGACCTCAAAGGCAGAAAGATTGCGCTCTCCGGTGGTGTGGGCGGCACGAACCATGTCGCTTTGGTCATTGCGCTGGAGAAATCCGGCGCGAATCCGAAAGAATACGCGATGGTCGGAATTCCCGGCCAACAGGCACAGGTATTCTATTCACTCGAGTCGAACTTCGTCGAAGCGGCCCTCTTATCGCCGCCGCATATGTTCATCGCCGCACGAAAGGGATTCAACAAACTCCTGGATGTCGGCGCCATGGTCGAAATGCCCGGCGGCGGTTTGACGACTTTAATCAAGACGATTCAATCACGGCCCGCAGAGGTGAAGCGCGTCATTCATGCTCTGCAACTGGCCAAAGACGAGGTGCGTAAATCCAAACCCAAAACCGTCGAGCTGATCATGCGCCTTTTAAAAATGGATAAACAAGCCGCTTCGGAACCCTATGATGTTTTTCAGACGACCTTGAATCCGACGGGAATTCCGAATCGTGCCGGCATTGACAATCTGGTGCGCTCGCTCCAGGCGCAAGGACGCTTCACCGAGCGAAAAGTCGCGTTCACCGAGGTCGCCGACGATCGTCTAGCCGCGGAAGTAGCCAAGGAACTGGGCTATAAATTACCGTAAACGGTGAATTCGTTAGTCGCGACGAGATTTGATGTACACCACGAAGAATCGCAGGGTACAAAGATCTAGGTAATCCGAAGTCCGAGACTTCGTGCTCTTCGTGTCCAGCGTGGTTAAATTCGATCCAATAACAATACGATGGAAACAATAACTTCCGATGTTCTCGTCGTCGGCGCCGGGCTCGCCGGCTTCACCGCCGCAACTCGCGCTGCGGAGCGCGGCGCCAAAGTTTTGTTGATCGAGAAGAGCGCAGGGGAACTGGGCGGCGGAAATATTTTGATGGCCTCGGGAAGCTTGCGCGCAGGCGGCAAAAGCCCGCGCACCGACCCGCGCGAGCTTTATGATTTCGTTATGTCCGAAGGTGTCGCATACCCCGAGCTGGTTCGGGCTTGGTCCGAAACCTGCGGACGCGCCGTCGATTGGCTGATCAGCAGCGGTGTCAAAGTCGACGAAAATGCGCCAGGCAGGGTCTGGTTCGATCAATCCGGTGAAGTGTCTCTCGCGCCGGTTTACAAAAAAGATGTCGGCACACGCGCCCTCGCCAAGCTCAAGGAGCGGTTTCTTGGTTTCGCCGGCCGTTATGAAAATAGCATTCAAGGAAAAACATTGATCCTGGAGAATGACCGCGTGGCCGGCATGGTCGGCACGCGGGCCGGCTCAGAAATCGAGTTTCGCGCGCATGCGACGATTGTTGCCACGGGCGGCTTCAGCGCCAATAAAGAGTTGGTCAAAAAATACATCGGGCCGCATGCCGATGAATGTAAGCTGCGCGGTTCGAAACAGGATACCGGAGATGGTCTCCGGATGGCCCTTGCCGCCGGCGCCAAAGCAGTCAACCTGAAATATTTCTACGGCCATCTGATTTCGCGCAAAGCGCTCGTTGACGACCGCTTCTGGCCCTATCCGCGGCTCGATTCCTTCGTTGATGATGGCATTTTAGTTAATCGGGAGGGTATGCGCTTCGTCGATGAAGGTCGCGGAGATGTTGCCGTGGCCAATGAGTTGGCTCGAACGGAGGACGTTACCGGTGCGGTGCTCATCTTTGGCGACGAAAGTTGGCAAGCAGCTAAAGACGACAATTTTTCCAATCTGGTCAAAACACCGGCGCCCAATCCTTGGCTGATGGACCATGGCGGCGAAATCTTTCGGAGTGAAACCGTCGAAGGCCTGGCGCAGGTTCTTGGCATGGACACCATGCGATTGCGTGCGACCGTCAGAGATTACAATCGCGCCGTCGATGCGAGCGCAACTCAGTCGCTCGGCGTATCACGAACCGGCAAACCCAAGGTTCTGCGCGCGCCGTACTACGGCTTACGAGTGGTGCCCGGCATTACTTTCACGATGGGTGGAATTCTCGTAAACGGCCGGGCCGAAGCTTTAAACGAAAATGAGCAACCGATTCCAGGTCTTTACGCGGCTGGAGACGCGATGGGCGGACTCATGGGCGGCTACCGTGGCGGCTACACGGGTGGCTTGATGCAAGCGGTTGTCACTGGAATTCTCGCCGGCGAAAACGCCTCAGCGCTGTAGTTCTCGGCAGCAACTCGCATCGCGCTATCGGCTTTCGCGCCGATCAGTCTTCCAATTGCTCCCTGTAAAGTCCGAGCGCTTCCGTTGAAGGACGGTCGTTGATGGAAAACAAAATCGCGTCTTCCGTCGTGGTATTTTCATGGGAGTGCCATTGCCAGGAGGGCACCACGAAGATGTCGCCTTTGGCCCAATTAAATTCGTTCGCAGAGACCTTGGTCATGCCTTGACCACGAAATGCGTAATAGACGGTCGTGCTCGTGTGACGATGCGTTTTGGTTTTCTCCCTGGGACGGAGAAGCTGGATGGAACAGGAACAGGTCGGGAGGGTATGGCTGCCATCGACGGGGTTGGCGTATTCCAGGATCACGCCGTCGTACGGATCTCCTGCGCTTTCCTTGAGCGCATCTAGGGTCGCACGCGTTTCTTCCCACGAATACCGGTACGGTGGCGCCTGGAAAGAATTTTTGATCCAAGTCGGGCGCGCATGAGAAAAGATTTTTGACGAAAAATTTTCCGCCTTCTCGATCGGCTGCTGCGGTTTGCTGAAATTTTCCTGAATCATCGCGCCGAAGTGCCGTAACGATTAATTTGCATTCGAAGGATGGCCTGAAAGCAATTTATTCGCCCAGCCATTCCGTGGCCGTTAGCCGCAAAGGGGCTAACGAAGCCACCATTTCCTTCGAGCAACACGACGCGGTACTTGACCGTGATTTCAACCTGTATTACAGCGCCGCCGAGGGT
>DATIEH010000484.1:0-2301 GCA_035455905.1 Binatia bacterium
AACCTCGTTTGCAAAACAAATCGGGCACAGGCTTTAGACACTAAATGGCTCGCCGAGATAACAATCGAGCACCGCCTGCTCACGGACGATATTCGCCGGCGTACCTTGTGCGATAACTTCGCCATGATGGAGGACAATGACGGTTTGCGCCAGCGCCACAACCGCGCGCATGACATGCTCGATCAGTACTAGACTGATGCCTTCACGTTCCGTGACATCGCGAAGCAGCGCCATCAATCGATCACATTCGGTAGGGCGGAGCCCGCCGAGAACCTCGTCAAGCAAGAGCAGTTTCGGCCGGGTCGCCAGAGCACGCGCCAGCTCGAGCAGCTTGCGATCGGACAAAGTGAGCATGGCAGAAGTAAGATTGCGTTTCGGGCCAAGACCCACATTATTAAGAATGGCGTCGGCGCGTTCTCGCGCGTCTTTGACCCGGGTGCAACAACTGAGCGCGCCGATAACGACGTTGTCGAGCACGGTCAGTCCGGCAAAAGTTTTTACAATCTGAAACGTCCGTGCAATGCCAAGACGACAAATCTGATCTGGCCGTAATCCGTCGATGCGACAGCCGTCGAGAACAATCGTGCCGTGATCCGGTGTTTGGGCACCGGCGATGATGTTGAAGAGCGTCGTCTTACCGGCGCCGTTTGGGCCAATCAAAGCCGTGATCGTGTTTGGCTGGATTTCCAAGGAAACGTCCGCGAGCGCCTGTAGCCCACGAAACGATTTGCTGACTTGTTGTACAGCCAGGCTTGCACTCATTGGGGCAGTTTCAGCTTGCGTGCGAGCGCAGGCCATATGCCTTCCGGGAGAAAAGCGACAATTGCGAAAAGCACAATACCGTAAACGAGCTGTTTGACGCCCGGAACATCCCAACCCACGGCCGCGACGAATTCAGTGGCGCCTTCAGCGAGCACGGTGAGTAAGGCGGCGCCGATGATCGGTCCCAAAAGGGTACCCACCCCGCCGATGATCGGGCCGAGAATAATCTCGATAGATCGGCTGATGTGAAAAAGTTGTTCGGGAAAAAGATTGCTATAGTAGAATGCTGAAAACATACCGGCCAAAGCGGTCATTGCCCCGCTGATGATTACCGCAAGCATCTTCCACCGGAAACTATTAACGCCGAGGGCCGCGGCCGCGTCTTCACTTTCGCGAATCGCCTGCCAATAATAGCCCGCGCGACTGCGAAGCAGCAGGGCGCTTAACAGAAGTGCGGCGCCGGCGAGAAAAAGTATTAAATAGTAAAACATCGCCGGGGGACCGCGCAGATTAAGCAGATCCATGCGACCGGGCTCAACCACCTTGAGGAAAAGCCCTCCGGAGCCTCCGACCCAGTTAAAATGGTCGAAGCCGATGCGAGCGAATTCGGCGCAGGCAATGGTGAGCAAAGCGAAATAAACGCCCGCGACTCGATAACGAAAGGCCAAGGCGGCGATAACGGCGGCGAGCAGGCCGCAGAGCGCGAGTGCCACCCACAACCCGACCCATGGGCCGATACTAAAATGGTCATAAAGCGCTGCCACCGTATAAGCGCCGACCCCGAGGTACAGTGCGTGACCCAACGAAAGCAGGCCGGCAAATCCCATCATAATATTCCAAGCCTGACCCGCGTACGCGAAAAACAAGAACAAGGTTGCAAGTGAAACGGTGTAAGGGCTAGCCCATAAGGGCAAAGTTAGCAAAAGCCCGAACACGCCAACCACCAGAAAAATCGCGCGGCGCTTCACAATTTGTCGGCGATCAGGCCGCGCGGACGAAAAATCAGCACAATGATCATCAGCGCAAAGCTGATCATGCTTTTCGCGGATGGTGCAATGAACAAACCGCCGAACGCTTCGGAAATTCCGATCAGCACACCGCCCATCAGCGCTCCGCTCATCGAGCCCAAACCGCCGACGATCACAATCACGAAGGCGAGCAGGGTGTAGGCGGGGCCAGAGCCCGGCGTCACATCGACAAGCAAAATCATCATGCACCCCGCCACACCGACACAGGATGCACCGATACCGAAAGCGATGGCATAGAGTCGATCGACATCCAGACCAACGATTTTAGCGCCCAGACAATTGTCAGCGCAGGCGCGGATCGCGGTGCCCGTATAACTTAAACGGAAAAACGCGAAGAGCGCGGCGGCGACAGTGCAGGCGACGACCGCAGCGTAAAGTTTTCCTTGATCAAGCAGCAGCTCGCTGATGACAACCGGTTCGAGCAACCAATCGAGGTTAACGGCGCGGGCATCGGGCCCGAACACGATGAGCAGAATGCTCGTGATCACGACGGCAAGCGCCAGCAGCAGCA
>DATIEH010000485.1:0-12653 GCA_035455905.1 Binatia bacterium
AGAAAGCAAGGCTACCAGGTGGTCGCAGCCGGCGGCGGGAAGCAAGCTCTGGAAATGTTTCGTCGCGAGCCGGTGGAGCTGATTCTCACCGATCAACGCATGCCCGATCTTTCCGGCCTCGATCTGCTCAAAGCGGTGCAATCCCTCAACCCGGAAACTCAAGTCATCATCATGACCGCCTACGGCAATGTGGAAACCGCCGTGGCGGCGATGCGCGACGGCGCTGCCGATTATTTGACCAAGCCACTTAATCTGGACGAGCTCCGACAAAAAATCCAGCGCATTGCCGAACGGCATCAGCTTTATTCCGAAAATCGCGCTCTGCGCGAGGAGCTCAAAGCGCGCCACCGCATCGAAGGCATTATCGGTGAGAGCGGGCAAATGGTCGAAGTCGTTTCTCTGGCGCATCGGGTTGCGGCGAGCGAAGCGACGGTTTTGATCCGTGGCGAAAGCGGCACCGGGAAGGAACTCATCGCCAAGGCGATTCATTACGCGAGTCCGCGCGCCACTCGCCCGTTGGTCCGCGTCAACTGCGCCGCGTTGCCGGAAAACCTGCTGGAGTCGGAGCTCTTCGGTCACGAAAAAGGCTCTTTCACCGGTGCCATCGCCAGTCGCAAAGGGCGCTTCGAGCTGGCCGACACCGGGACGTTGTTTCTCGATGAGATCGGCGATCTGCCGCTCCACCTTCAGGCGAAGCTCCTCCGCGTCTTGCAAGAGCGCGAATTTGAACGTGTCGGCTCAAGCCAGCCCATCAAAGTCAATGTGAGAATTCTTTCGGCGACCCACCGCGATCTGGAAGCGCTGATGCGAGCGGGACAGTTTCGTGAAGATCTGTATTATCGTCTGAACGTCGTCACCATCATTGTCCCGCCCCTGCGCGAGCGCCGCCAGGATTTGCCGCTGCTGATGGATCACTTTCTCAAAGTCTTTGCCGCCAAGAACGGCAAAACGCTGCGCGGTTTCAGCCGCGAAGCGCGCGACGCTTTAATGCGTTACGATTACCCGGGCAATGTGCGCGAATTGGAAAATTTAGTCGAGCGCGCGGTGGTTCTTTGCCGGGGCGACGTGATCGGACGCGGCGACTTGCCGCTGACGATCGACGAACCGGAACCGGCCGGAGAATCGCAGTCTCATTTGACTGCGGCCGTGGAGGGGTTAGAGCGGCGTATGATCAAAGACGCTCTCAGACGCGCCGACGGCGTCCAGACGCGCGCCGCCGAGTTTCTCGGGATCACCGAGCGCGCCCTGCGCTACAAGCTTAAAAAGTATGGGCTACAAGGCGAGGACGGCGAGTCTACTAGCTTGCGGGAATCGTGATGCCAGGGAAAAAATACTGCACGATCAGACCAATCAAATAACCCAAACCTGCAGCACCCACGGCCACGAGAAAGAATTGCATTCCGGCAGTCCACAGGGACTGACCCGCGAGCCGGCCTTTGAAAGCGCCGACCCCGAAGAGAGTCAGCCCGCCGAGCAGACCGGAAAGATAAAAGGCAGACACTCCCGACAATATGAGGTACGGCACAATCGGCACCATCGCGCCCACAATGAATGAAAGTCCCATGACCAGGGCCGCCGGCAACGGTTGATTGATGTCCGCGCTGCCCAAGCCGAAAACTTTTTCCCTGAACGTGCGCAAAAAGACGTTGCGTTCCTGCAGCAGGGTTTTCACCATTCGATAGCTCAGCTCTTTGGTCAAACCTTCCTCGCCGAGAGCCTTCAACAATCCTTCCGCAGCTATGTAGGGTTCCCGCTCGGCTATTTTTTCTGCCTCCGTGATTTCCTTCTCGAAGATGTCTTTCTGCGCGCCCGCCGACAGATAGGATCCCGCGGCCATCGAAATTGCGCCGGAAAACATTGCGGTTAGGCCGGTTACAATGACGACCAAGCTATTCTCCGTCGCCCCCTGAACTCCGGCGAGTAACCCCACCGTGCTGATCAATCCGTCCTGAATGCCGAAGACGAATTCCCGGATCCGCGATCGGCTCTCGATGACTTGTCTTTTGTGCTGAATCTCACTGAGCGACATGATGGGAGCCGATGCTGGTGGTCGAGGACGCTAAACGTTATTTTTCTTCGGGCGCCGATCCTCCGTGGATCAATATTTAAGTGCGACATCACCCGTCGCTTCACCGGGGTGCCAATCGGAAGGACAGAGACGATCCGTGCGGAGCGCCTTCAATACGCGCAGGGTTTCTTCGACACTGCGGCCCACATTGACGTGACTCACCACCTCGTAAGAGATCAGGCCGGCTGGATTGACGATAAACGTAGCGCGGAATGCAACACCTTCCACTTCGTCGAGCACGCCGTACGCCTGGCTCAATCGCTTGTCTTCATCGCTGAGCAGTGGATATTCCAAACCGCCGAGCTCCGCCGCCCACGACCGGTGACTCTCGATCGAATCCACGCTGACTCCGAGAATCGTCGCGCTCTCGTCGGCGAACGCTTTCGCTAGCTTACTGAAGCCGGTGACTTCGGTGGGACAAATGAAGGTGAAATCGGCGGGATAGAAAAATAGCACCTGCCATTTTCCCTTAAAGCCGGATAAAGAATAGTCTTTTACGCTTCCTTGGAAATAACCCTTTGCGCTGAACTCAGGCGCATGATCGCCGACCCGCGGCAAGGCCATGTTTGCTCCCCGTTCTCTAAGGAATGTTCTGCCAGAGGGAAAATCGGTCCTTTTCACCAAAGGGCGCACTCGACGTGAACCATTCCTCTTCGGCGCTGCCGGACCTGAGCAGGCCAAAGAAGTAAATCCGTAACATCTGTTCGATCAACTGCGGCAACGGTAAGTCACGCTGCGGTTGGTACCAGGTGTAGATCCAATTGGTCATACCGAATAACGCGAACGTCGCGACCCGCAGATCGATGCCTTTGGCGCCTTCCTGGTCCTGGAGTTCACGCATCAAATCCATGATGACCTTCACATAGCGTCTTTTGAGCACCAGGATTTTCTCGTTGAATTCGCCGGTCAGGGATTCATCCTCGTGAGCCATGACCTTCATTTCCGGCATGTTATGGAGAAAAAAACTGAGGTGGTTCTCCGCGAAACAACGGATTCTCGCGCGCACGTCGAGAGCGGGATCCTGGGCTTGCTCCCAGCGCTGCAACAGCGTAACGAAACAGCGCTCCTGGATCAGATACAGCAGCTCTTCTTTGGTTGTGAAATAGTAGTAAAGCCCGGACAGGCTCATTTTGGTGGCCCGCGAAATATCGCGCACCGAGGTGTGATGAAAGCCCTTTTCCGCGAAGATCTTGGCCGAAGTCTTGAGAATTTCCTGCAGTTTTTCGTCGTAGTGACGGGTTGCGGGCTCGAGTCGGTTGGACATGGATGCATTTGATAGTCGCAAATCGATTTTGGGCTGTCAATCGACACTACGCGAGGAAGTGTAGCCTTCTCCTTCTTAACGCAGTGAAGTACCTTTTTTGAGTCCGCTCCCGCCTATCCACTTTCTTGAATCACCTGGTACCATGGTGTATTCCTAAAACCTCGAATCGCCATGACTTTTGAAACCGTCATCGTCGAAAAAGACGGCGCCATAGCCGTTGTGACACTGAATCGCCCCCAGTCACTCAACGCGCTCTCCTACGCTCTGGTCAAGGATCTCTCGTTGGCGATGCAGGAGCTCGATGAAGACCATGACGTTCGCGTCATCATTGTCACCGGCGGCGAGAAAGTGTTTGCCGCCGGCGCCGATATCAAGGAAATGGCAGAGCGCGGGCCGTTCGATGAAAGAATACAGGAGCGGCTGGCCTATCGCGATAAGATCAATCGAATTCGCAAGCCCGTGATTGCCGCTGTGAGCGGTTTCGCGCTGGGCGGCGGCTGTGAGCTCGCCATGAGCTGCGACATTATCATTGCTTCGGAAACGGCGCGCTTCGGCCAGCCCGAGGTCAATCTCGGCATCATTCCCGGGAGCGGCGGCACACAGCGTCTTGCCCATGTGCTTGGTAAACATCGCGCCATGGAATTGGTGCTGACTGGCGATATGATCACTGCTGCCGACGCCGAACGCTTCGGTCTGGTGAACCGCGTATTCCCGGTGGAAATATTTTTGGAAGAAGCCAAGAACGTCGCGAGAAAAATTGCCGCCAAACCGGTTCTCGCCGTGAGAGCGGCGAAAGAAGCCGTGCTCAAATCCGCCAACGCGGCCCTCGATGAAGGTTTGGAGTTCGAGCGAAAATCTTTCTACCTGCTCTTCGCCTCCGAGGATAAAAGCGAAGGCATGAAAGCTTTTCTGGAAAAACGCAAACCCGAATTCAAAGGACGCTAGTGATCACAAATTTTACTATGAACAAGCGGGTTCAGTCCAAATCTCCCCCGTCCCCTCTTTGCAAAGGGGGTCAAAAACAAAGAGAAAAAATCCCCTTTGTAAAAGGGGGAAATAGGGGGATTTGAGTTTAACTGCATAACGCGACGGGATTTCTAAGACTGAGCGCCGGAGAGCGAATTAACCGTGGCCTACGAAACCATCATCTACGAAAAACAGAATGGCGTCGCAACGATCACACTCAATCGGCCGCAGTCGCTCAATGCTTTCATCCCGCAGATGAACCAGGAAATCGTTCAAGCCCTGAAGGACAGCGAGCGCGACAAGGAAGCGCGTTGCGTGATGATCACCGGCGCGGGCCGGGCATTTTGCGCCGGCCAGGACCTCAAGGGTCGAACACCGGAGCAGAAAGGCTCGCTGGGCGCTTCGCTCCGTGAGAAATACAATCCGATGATCCGCCAGATCCGCCAAATGGAAAAGATCGTCATTGCTGCGGTCAATGGCGTGGCCGCGGGTGCCGGCTGCAATTTTGCACTCGCTTGTGATCTCCGTATTGCATCTGAGGAGGCCAAATTTATTCAGTCATTCGTGCGCGTCGGTCTTGCGCCGGATTCGGGCGGCAGCTTCATTCTGCCGCGACTGGTGGGGCTCAGCAAAGCGATGGAGCTTTTGCTTCTCGGCGACACAGTGGATGCCAAAGAAGCACAGCGGATCGGGCTGGTGGCGCGCGTTTTTCCCGCCGCGGAATTCACCACCTCGGCGCGCAGCGTTGCGGAACAGGTGGCCCGCGCTCCGCGCGGCATCGGTTTGATCAAGCGTGCGGTCAATCGTGCAAATCTGGCGAATCTCGAACAAGACCTCGAGTACGAAGCGCAGCTTCAAGAAATCGCCGGGCGCAGTGCCGATTACGATGAGGGCGTTAAAGCTTTTTTGGAGAAACGCGCGCCGGTGTTTACCGGGAAATAATCTCTAACGTAATGACCAACAAGTCTGAAAAGATCGCAGTGCTTGGCGCGGGCACCATGGGTGCTGGGATCGCGCAAGTTTCGGCTCAAGCAGGCTACGAGACGTTAGTTTACGACGTCAAGCAAGAGTTTATCGACGCCGGACTCGCGCGCGTACGGAATTTTTTGCAGGGCAGCCGCACTCGAGGCCGGCTCAGCGCCGAACAGGAACAGGAGATTCTCGATCGCCTTCGGACCACGACCAGCCTCGAGGATTGCCGCGGCGCTGCCCTCGTGATCGAGGCGGCGCCGGAAAAACTCGATCTCAAGCGCGATATTTTTAAGCAGCTCGATTCGATCTGCGCACCGGAGACACTCCTGGCGTCCAATACATCGTCATTCAGCATCACGGCGATTGCCGCCGCCGCACAACATCCAGAGCGCGTTCTCGGTTTGCACTTTTTCAATCCCCCGCCGCTCATGGCTTTGGTAGAGGTGATTCAAGGCGACCGCACCTTACCGTCCATCATCGAACAGGCCACCGCGCTTATGCGGAGTATGGGCAAAACTCCGGCTCGTGCCAAGGATACGCCGGGATTCATCGTCAACCGTGTCGCGCGGCCGTTTTACAACGAGGGGCTGCGCATCCTTGGCGACGGCGATGCATCCGTCGAGACTATTGATCGGATCATGAAGCAAGCGGGCAATTTTCGCATGGGACCGTTCGAGCTGATGGATTTGATCGGCAATGATATCAATTTTGCCGCGACGGAATCGCTCTATCGCTCATTCTTCGAAGATCCGAGGTTTCGCCCCAGTCCGATTCAGCAACGCATGGTCATGGGCGGCAACCTGGGGCGAAAAACCGGTCGCGGTTTTTACACCTATGACAAAAAGTAGCTTGGCGATTGCCGGCACAAACCGACTCGCAGATGAATTCGTCGCTGTAGCGGGCGAGAACGATTTCGAGCCGATCCGGTGCGACCCGGGGACAGCGATTCCCGCGGCCCTAAATTCGCTTATCGATACCGAAAGCGGCACAGCAGAAAAAAAACGCGTTTTGCTTGAGAGTTTCGAGGCAGCACTACCGCCGTCTGCTGTGATCATCACCTCATGTCTCAGATTGACTGTCACCGAGATCGCTTCCTGGCTGAAAAGACCCGAGCGGGTTGTGGGCTTCGCGACATTTTATCCGCTTAAGGATCGTCATTTGATCGAATTGACCGCGGGTTTACGCACTTCGGAATCGGCGTTGGCGCAAGCCGAGCAATTATTTAAATCGCTCGGAAAAGATACGGTTAGGGTGAAAGACAGTCCCGGACTTACGTTTCCGCGCATTTTAAGCTTAATTATCAATGAGGCCGCCAGAAGTCTCGAGGAGGGCGTGGCCTCGGCCGAAGAAATCGATATTGCTATGCGGCTGGGCGTTAACTATCCTCAGGGGCCGCTCAAGTGGGCTGATCAGATCGGTCTCGATGAAGTGCTTGCGGTCCTCGATGGATTGCATGGCGCAACCGGTGACGATCGCTATCGCGCGGCGCCCCTTATTCGCAAACTCGTCGCTGCCGGCTTTTTGGGCGAAACTAGCGGCAGAGGATTTTACATATACTCGGAAGGTCAGGTGAAGCCATGAAAGAAGCCGTTATTGTCGAAGCGGTGCGCACTCCGATGGGGCGCCACAGCGGCATACTCAAAGACATCCGCACCGACGATCTGGCCGCACATATTATCGCTAAGCTGGTCGAGAAAACCGGCATCAATAAGGAAGAGATCGAGGACGTTTACTTCGGCTGCACCAACCAAGCAGGTGAAGACTCGCGCAATGTGGCCCGCAACGCCTCTCTGCTCGCCGGGCTACCCTATACGATTCCCGGCGCCACAGTGAACCGCCTGTGCGGCTCCGGCCTCGAAGCGGTAAACCAAGCCGGACGCGCTGTCGAAACCGATCACGGCGATTTGTTTGTCGCCGGCGGTGTCGAAAGCATGACGCGCGGACCGTGGGTCATGGGCAAACCGACTGCTGCGTTTCAACGCGGCGACGTGCAGATGTACGATAGCTCGCTCGGCTGGCGGTTCCCGAACAAGCGCATGGCCGAGCTTTATTCGCTGATCAATAACGGTGAGACAGCGGAAAACGTCGCGGACAAATATCAAATCAGCCGCGAAGACCAGGACAAGCTGGCGCTCGCGAGCCATAAAAAAGCGATCAAAGCACAGCAAGACGGCCGGCTCAAAGACGAAATCGTTCCGGTATCCATTCCGCAGCGTAAAGGCGCGCCGGTGGTGCATGAGAAAGATGAAGGGCCGCGGGCGGATACTTCTTTGGAAATTCTCGCCGGGCTGTCGCCGTCGTTCAAAAAAGGTGGCACGGTAACCGCCGGCAATTCTTCCCCGCTGTCGGACGGCGCCGCAGCCTTACTGGTCACCACGCCACAAAAGGCCGAACAATTGAAGTTGAAACCCATGGCGCGAATTATCGCTTCGGCTACGGCCGGTGTGCATCCCAACTACATGGGGATCGGACCCATTCCCGCCACCGAGAAGGTTCTGAAACGCGCAGGCTTGACCATCGACCAGATCGATCTGGTGGAATTGAACGAGGCGTTCGCATCGCAGGTGCTCGCTTGCGCGCGCGAACTGGGTATCGATCTCGACAAACTGAACGTCAATGGCGGCGCTATCGCGCTCGGTCATCCACTTGGCTGCAGTGGCGCCCGGCTGGTAACGACGTTGCTCCATGAAATGCGCAAGCGCGGCAGCCGTTACGGCCTGGCAACGATGTGCATTGGCGTCGGCCAGGGAATCGCGACGGTTTTTGAACGTATTCACTGAGCACCGAGCCGCGCGCTTCGACGCGTACGCCAAAGAACCTCTCACTGGCCTAGTTGATCGCCGCCTCTGTGTCGGGCCGCGGCTGCACTGGTCTCATCGACTCCTTATCTCTTTCCGGCAAAAAAGCGCACCAGTTGTGCTGGCGCCGGCAGAATGAAAAGTTCCCGAAAGCTCTTTGCCGCCGTCGCTGTGGTGATCATCATAGCAGCCTTCGGATTGGCACGAACCGTCGACTATATTCTTGGTCAAAACCGCGATCAGGTGCGCCAGGAATTGCAGAAAGTAATCGGCAAAGACGTCAGCTTTGCCGGTTTGGAGGCGGTTTGGTGGGGTCGGCCCGGTTTTGTTGCGAGAGAGTTCCGTATTCTCGATGATCCCCATTTCGCCGCAACGCCGCTCGTCAGCGCCAAGGAACTCCGGCTTGGCATCAGTTTATGGAATTTATTATTCCACCGGCTGGTGATTACCCGGCTCACGTTTATCGCTCCGGAATTACAGATCATTATCAATGAAACTGGGGCGCTGAATCTCGCCAGTTTGATGGAACGCAAAAATGAGCTCCGCGAATTTCCCACGCTGAAGTATCCCGCCACGTCTGAGCGCAAGCAGGCCGGTGTCAATTTCTCAATCGCTCGGGTCGACATCCAAGATGGCCGTCTTGAGTATATCGATCGGTCGATCAAAGAGGCCACAGAACTTCGCGTCAACCATTTGCGTCTGACCTTAACGGGCTTCGAGACAACTGATCCAGTGGAAATTCGTCTCGCGGCTTCGTTGACCGAGGGTCTTAATCAAGACTTGCGCATCGACGGCCGGCTCGACCCCGCCCCCAGTGGCATTCCATGGACCCGTCGTGAAGCCCATCTGAACCTTCAGTTTGACTCGCTCTCCGCGCCGGTGGTAGCCCACGCGATTGCCGGCTTGCGCAATAAAATCCCGAGCGAGCTCAACGTCACTGGGCCGATGGCATTGAAGGCGACTGCTCTAGGCACACCAGAGCGCCCGCGTATCGAAGATGTCAGTTTGAAGATTCCGCTGCTCGGCTCCTCGGATTACAACGCTATTTTGACCGGCAGAGTGGAATTTACCGAGCGCCGCTCTTGGGACGACGCGGAAATTCAAGGCAAACTGGTGATGGAACCGCTGTCCCTGACGGCGTTGCGCTCAGTGAGGTCGTTAGAAACGCTGCTCCCGGAAAGCCTAGCGACCGACGGCACGATCGGTGTCTACACAGCTTTCGAAGGAAAATGGGATAACCTGCGCATCGGCGCGCTGATCCGGGCGGACAAAGCTGATTTACGGTACAAAGACCTACTCCGGAAGTCCATCGACAAACCCGCGGAGATCCGAGCGCGGATTTACCGGGAAAACAATAGATTTGTATTCCAGGATTCCGAGTTCATTGTCGATGGGAATCGAAATGCATTTTCCGGTGCGTTTGTTTACGGTAACACGCCGGCGCTGCAAATTTTGTCGACCGGCAAACAAGCACCGATTGCTGCTTGGAGCGGACTTTTTCAGCCGTCCGACTTTCGAATCCTTACCGGCAAGGCCGACTGGCGCATCAACTTTACCAAGACCCTGACGCGAGGGGATGAAAGTTGGGGCCTGCGCGGACAATTAATGGTTAGCGGCGCCAATATTAGGCGCGGCAACAGCGGCGCGTTGCTCAACGATCTGGATATGCAAATTTCTTTTCTCGACAAGCGAGCGCGCTTCGATCAGGTGCGGTTCCGTATCGGCAGCTCGATAGTCTCTCTGCAAGCCGACGCTGAAAACATCGAGCAGGGTCGGGCGACTTTTGCGTTGAGCTCGGCGCGCATCAATTTGGCCGAAGTGCCTCTCCTTTCGGCGAGCCCGCCCGTTCAACTCGATCAAGTCGATGCCAAAGGCGACTTTCAGCTCCAGGACGATGGACCACTGGTGACGGGCTCGTTGAGGGCTGCGCGAGCGGATCTGTATCCATTCCGTGTGCAGAACCTGCGTTCCGATATCGTCCTCACGCCGGCTGCGTTTAGCTTCACAAACCTCTCGGGGCAGATGGCAAATGGAACGGTCCATTCGGAAGGTTACTGGGCTCCTCCTGCAGGACGGTTGCAGGAGCTCGATGTTACGTCCAAAGTCGCCGCGCTAGAGATAGGCGAATTGGCAGCGCAGTTTTTACCGGCCACAAGTGGGAGGCTGGCAGGTTTGCTTAGCGGTCAGGCTCGCTTTACGGCCGCGCTGCCGGACGGCGGCAACATTAAGGATAGACTCGAGAGTTCCGGTGAAGCATCCGTTCAGCAGGGTTCGATCAAGGATTTCAATCTGATCACACACTTGCTGCTGCGAGGCAGCGGCGGCAATATTTCCGGGTCGCGATTGCCGCCAAGTCTGGCGGCGCTTATCGAACGCCGTGATACGCCTTTCGACTCGCTTAGGACAAATTTTACCCTCGAACAAAAACGCATTCGCACCGACAATCTCGTTATCACAACTCCCGAGTACACGATGACGGGCGCCGGGTGGATCGGCTTTGACCGATCTACGAACTGGAACGGGCTACTGATCTTCTCGCCGGGCGTCACCCAAGAATTTCAGCGCGACTATCGAATTATTCGTCGTCTGCTCGATCGGCGGGGCAGACTCGCCGTGTCATTTCGGGTCGACGGAAAGATTCCCAACGTAAGAATCCGATTGGACAATCGCGCATTCGCGCAAGCGATCCGCACGGGACCGGGTCAAGACAAAGAATCGGACACCAAACCAGCGCAGGAATCTAAAGAAGTCAAACGTTGGATTCCCGATGCTCTCGAGCGTTTTCTTAATCGTTAATTTTCAAATGGAGCTTCACGACATCTACTTGGAACTTCCGAGCGAACAGATCGCCTATGTGAAATTTATTTTTGAATCCTACGAGGACATTGGCATAATCCGCACGGTGGATCGCAAAAAGGCGATCATTGTGCTTCTCGCGATGGACGCTTTCCTCGACAACGCGCGCGCCATCCTGGCGTCCCTCGAAAAAGAAATACCGCTTCGGCAAATCCCCCGCCCGGCGAGCATCAGCGACGACTGGCTGATGGCAGAGCTAGCGCTAGAGTCCACGACCCGATAGACTCCCATAGAGTTCTCTTAGGCGAAGTCACCACACAAAACTTTCCAAATTCCCCTTAGATGCGACGTCCGGCACATTCCAAGTCTCCGTCGGAATCCAAGGTGCGTGACAAGATACTCGACTTGTTCGCGCGCAAGCCTAGAGAGCGGCTCACGCCGGCGGAAATTCTCGGGCGCGCCGGTTTTGCTCGGGACGAATTGCAGCTTGTGATCGAGACGCTCCGCGGATTATGCCGCGACGGCCAGTTGGTCCGCTTGAAGAAGAACCACTACGCGCTCCCGGACCGAGAGCACCTGGTCAAGGGCAGAGTTCATGCCCATCCGGACGGTTATGGTTTTTTGATCCCGGAAAACAGAGACCTGGAAGATCTTTACCTGAATCGCCGCGAGATGCGCCGGGTGATGCACGGCGATCAAGTGATGGCGCGCGTCGACCGCAAAGTGCGCGGCGGCGCGGAAACGCATATTGTGCAAATACTAGAACGCGGCCAGAAACGCCTGCTCGGCACCTACGACGAATTGAACGGCAAGCCCATCGTGGTTCCGATGGATGCCCGCATCGGCCCGATAGCCCTCGGCAAAGGGCCGGCCAAAGCCGAAAAAGGCAAAGTGATCGCCGTGGAGGTCTCCCGCTACGGCACAGCGCTTTCCCCACCCGAAGCTCAAATCGTCAATGTCATGGGCGATCCGGATGATCCGGAAGTGCAGGCGCAGTCGATCATCTTCCGTTTTGGGCTTTCAGCGAGCTTTCCTGCCGAAGTAGAGCGCGAGGCAAAGCAGCTTTCCTACAGCTTATCGCCGCAAGATCTGGCTGCACGCACCGACCTGCGAGAATTGCCGATCGTCACCATCGACGGTGAAAATGCCCGTGATTTCGATGACGCGGTGTATGTACGTAAACAGGGCGAAACCTATGAGCTCTATGTTTCCATAGCCGACGTGGCTCATTATGTCGCCCACGATACCGCCCTCGACCAGGAAGCCTACGCGCGATCGACCAGCGTCTACTTTCCCGATCGCGCCATTCCGATGTTGCCGGAAGATCTATCGAACGGCATCTGCAGTTTGAAGCCGCACGAGGACCGTCTGACCAAAACCGTCTGCATCGAGCTTAACCGCAAGGGCGACGTCATTCGGAGCCGGTTTTTCAACTCAGTGATCCGGAGTCATGAACGGATGACTTACACCGATGTGCGCCGGATCCTGATCGATCACGATGTCGAATGTCTCGCGCGCTATCGCACCTTGGTGGGTGAATTCAAGCGCATGGAAGAGCTCGCTCTCTTGCTTTATGAGCGCCGCCGCGCTCGCGGCAATTTGGACTTCGATCTGCCGGAAGCCGAGATTATTCTCGACCTTCAGGGTTCGCCGGAAAATATTGTTCGCGCCGAACGGAACGTTGCGCACCGCATCATCGAGGAGTTTATGATCGCCGCCAATGAAGCGGTGGCACGCCATCTCACGGAAAAGGATTTTCCCACCCTTTACCGGGTACACGAGGGTCCCG
>DATIEH010000486.1:0-5360 GCA_035455905.1 Binatia bacterium
CATCGCGCTCGATCGCGCTTTCGCCTTGGCGGGCAAAGATGTCGCGCGCGCGCTGGCGATCTTCGAGTGCGAACGGCGTCCGATAGTTGAAAAAATTCTCGGCGCGGCGAATGCCAGTTCTTACTGGTATGAGCGCCTGGCGGAGAAAATGCAGCTTCGTCCCATGGAGTTGGCCTACGATTATATGACACGCAGCGGGCGCATGACAGACGAGCGCCTGCGCGAGTTGTCGCCGAAATTCATGAAGTGCGTGGAAATTGAGAGATCACGAAAGTAAAGATCCTTTTCTGCGGGGGAAAACCACACATTGAGAAAAATTCCTCGCTCCGCTCGGAATGGGAATGACAGTTGCGGTGTTTGGGCCATCGAAAAAGCGAACGGAGTCCGAGCATTTTCTCCGAACCTAAATTGTCCAAATTGCTCATATTGCATCGGAATCAGCCCTCGGTTACGCTAATGAAACTTTCATAGTAAGGTCCGTTTCAGGAGGACGTATGGCTAAACCGGAGATTAGATCCGAAGGCGATGCATTTCGTGAAGCGTTTCATCAGCGCATGCACGCCAACAATATGTACGGTCTCTGGGAGCTGGCGAGCCAAATGACGCCTCAGCCGCAGCCCAAGATGGTGCCGCACATGTGGCCATGGTCAACCACCGAATCGATCATCGAAGAATCGGCTCGTGCTGTTCCCGTTGGCGACGAACGACGGGCATTGCAACTCTTCAATCCCGGCCTGGCGGGGCGTTGGGCAACGACCAACAATTTGATTGCTGCCGTGCAGATTCTGCTGCCGGGTGAAGTGGCACGCGCACACCGTCATACGCCGACCGCCATTCGCTTCATCATCGAAGGCACAGGCGCGTACACAGCCGTTGACGGCGAGCGCGTCTATATGACTCCGGGAGATCTGATTTTGACGCCGAGCTGGGCGTGGCATGACCATGGCAACGAAACGAGCGAACGAGTGGTCTGGATGGACGGTTTGGATATTCCCTTGATTGCATCCCTTGAGGCGATGTTTTTTCAGTTTTACTCCGTTCCACAGGTGCCCGCCTCGCGTCCGGCGAATGCGTCCAAACAAATGTACGGCCATGCGCACATCACGCCGACGTGGGTCAAAGAAAAACCGCAATCATCGCCGCTGCTACTGTATTCCTGGGCGCAAACGTCGGAAGCGCTGAATGCATTGCGCGATCATGAAGGAAGCCCGCAAGACGGAGTATTGCTCGAATATCGGCATCCGCAGACCGGTGGGCCGGTATTGCCGACGATGGCGTGCATGATTCAGTTGCTGCGGCCGGGGGAACACACCAAGGCGCATCGCCATACCGGCAGCGCGGTTTACCACGTGGTCAGCGGTGCTGGTTTTAGTGTTATCGATGGACAGCGTTTCAATTGGAGCAAGGGCGATATCTTTGCGCTGCCGCCGTGGGCATGGCATGAGCATGCAAACTCGTCGGCGAGCGCAGATGCCGTGCTGTTCTCAATTCAAGATTTGCCGGTGCTGAAAGCGCTCGGGCTCTATTATGAAGATGAGCTCAAAGAAAATGGCGGGCATCAGGAAGTTACGTCGACATTCAAGCTCGCGTAATTTGCGCAATCCGCGGCAAGCGTCCTAATGATTAATCCTCCCCCGCTTGCAAGAGAGGGAAGCGTGAGGGTCATTGCAACACAAGGCGCCCTCACCTCAATCCTCTCCCAATGGGAGAGGAAACTAAGAGTCGGAATTCGACTCGTCCAAAGCCATTCAATTCTCAGTGCGACAGTCCGAACGAGCTGATATCCCCGCCTGAAAAAAAAGTTCCGATAATATTGCCGCGCGTGACCGGCAAGTCAAGATGCGACGGATATGACTCGTCGTGATGCACTGTGATGCGGGCCGCGCGCGGCCGACGGACGTGATTGCGCGCCAGCGCTTGCAACGAATTTAACGCCGGCTCATCGTCGGCGCCTTTGATCCGGATGGCAATGCGCTCACCGGCCTGAAACAAACGTGCCGTGGGAACGATCGGAATTTTTAGCTCGTAGATTTTTCCCGGCTCGAGCGGCTCGCGCTTTTCATGGGATTGGACAGGTTCCCAGGGCTGACTATCGCCGCGCAATCTTCGCTGCGAAGCCCGTAGCCAGCCACGCGTGAGCTCGTGCTCGGTTTCCTGGCGATCGATGAGCAGCAGCGTGATAAACACGAGCGCATCGGTATCGGTGGTCGATAGATAGAGCGTCAGCACGCTCGGTCCAAGGATTTCGGTGTTCTCCACGAGCAACGGCGTCGCATAGCTGAGCGAGCCGTGCTCGAAACTCGATTCGTCGAAGGAGTCCGAGCCTTCGGCGGGCCAGAGCTCGTGCTCGCTCAGTATGCGGTCCTTGTGCAGATAAAATGTTGTCCAGCGCGCCTCCGGCGGCGGCCAATCATTCAAGCTCTTCCACTCGCCGGTGGGCGGCATGAAACAACGGATAGCCGGCTCGTTGGTTACGCCGGTGTCGATGTTTTTGAGCCAGTAGTCGAACCAACGCAGCGCCTCATCCTGAAATTGATAAACCGGGCGGTCGAGATAAACCCCCGGGCCGATCACCATCTTTTTTGGGCCGCGCCAGTTTTTCCAGGCGGAAAATGCACCCGGAAGGTGCAAACCGTAGTTGCCCCAGCACGCGCCGAGATAGGCAGGAATTGTCGCTTTTTCATCCTGCGCGCTGTGCTCGCGCCAGAACGGCCCGTCAAACGGATGCAGCACGAAATCGACGATCAGCGCGTTGGTTCCAGCGTCGGGATTCTGCAAAGCTTCACGCAATACCGGCTGCGCCAAAACTTCCTCATCGCGCAAGGCGAGCGCGATGGCTTCCTTATAAGCTGCTTCACCGTGCTTCTCTTTATACAGACTGCGATAATTCGGCCGATGCAGGCTGTTGCGCCAATGACTGATAAAGCCGTGCGCTAAAATTCCCCCATGATAACAGCGGTGGCGATAATCATCGGTGCCTGCGAACGGCGCGAAAATCGCCTTGAGCGCGCTCGGTCCAAGCGCGGCTACCGCTTTGGCCAAGCGCGCGAAATAAGAAACACCGAACATGCCGACGGCGCCGCTGCTCCAGGGCTGCACGGCAAGCCAGTCGATGAGATCACTGACATCGCGTACTTCTTGCGGGCCCATCAACTGGTAAAAGCCCTCGGAGATGCCAGTGCCACGCACGTTAAAAACGGCATGGACATAGCCGCGGCGCGCCAAGAAAGTCGAGTCGCCGCTTTCCATGTAGCCGCGCATAGGCGTGAAGCCGACCGGGAGCATGGGCGGTGACTGCAAGTGCTTGTTGTAGGCGTGTGCGCCCAGGATCACGGGAAATTTCTCCTGGGAGTCAGGTCGAAAGATGTCGCCGTCCAACTGCGTGCCGTCGGGCATGCGCACTTTTACGTCGCGATGCACGATGACATTGTACCTGCGCTCCGACGTCGACCAACTCTGTGTGAACATACGGCTTAACCTCCGTGACCGAGTTCCGCTTACTCCAGGCAGCGCTGAATGTCTAGCGAGCTGCTGAGTGGGTGCACTCCCGCGTCGCTCTAACGATCGATCGGTATCGCTTGGCTCCCATCCTACGAGAGTTTACTTAGCGTTCGTAAATGGGAAAGATTTCTCGGTGCGCTCGAAATGACAACTGTCTTTGTGCCTTGACACCTCGCAGCAGCGGACGTAATCCTCGAACGCGAGAGGAGACTGTATCCGCGTGCGCATCATCGATCTGCATTGTTATCCAAATACCGAGCCCTGGATCAAATCACAGGGACCGTATGTCGAAGCGTTGGCAAAATACTGGAATCGCGCCTGGACATGGAAGAGCGAAGTGGAGGTGGTGGAGGAATTCAAACGCGCCGGTGTGGAGGCGATGCTCGTGGCCTTCGACATCGAATCGGTTACTGGTTCGCCGCCGTGCACGAACCAATACGTCGCCGGGATGCGTGATCGAAACCCTGACGTGATTCGCCAAGCCTGGGCGGCCGTCGACCCATTGAAGGGAGCGCAGGCGATCGAGGACGCGAAAAAAGCGATCGAAGAGTTCAAACTCTTCGGCTTTCACTTTCATCCCATCATGGGCCATTTTTCCGTCGATGACCGCAAGTTGTATCCGCTCTGGGAAACTATCAACCGACTCAAGGTTCCAGTGATGATCGATGTTGGCACGACCGGAATGGGCGCGGGGATGCCTGGCGGTTTGGGCGCGGTGATTCGCCATGCGCATCCCGCGGCGATCGATCAACTCGCCGCCGATTTTCCTGATCTAAACATCGTTGCCGCTCATCCGGGCTGGCCGTGGACGGACGAGATGCTTGCGGTCGCCTTGCACAAGGGAAACGTGTCGTGGGAATTGTCCGGATGGGCGCCGAAATACTTTCCCGATGCGTTGAAACGCGACATCAAAGGCCGGCTGAAGGACAAGATCATGTTCGGCAGCGATTACCCGAGCATTCCCTACGAGCGGATTTTCACGGAGTGGAAAGAGTTGGCGTATTCGGACGAAGTGATGGAAAAAATATTTCATCGGAACGCCGAACGCATTCTAGGCGTTTAGCGCGATTAGCGACTGCGCTCGCCCACGACGCCAACTAACGAGCCATAGACCACCAGAGGCACGGACGAAACCAAGATCATGGTCAATAGAATGTCTCCCGTGGCGCTGATGAGCTTCGCGGCGATCAACGGCGCCAAAACTCCCGACGTGTAATGCAAACACATGATCACGCCCGCCGCGGTGCCTGCACTACCAGCAGGCGCGGTTTCTTGCGCGAGAGCAATGATCAGAGCGGGCACGGAGGCCTTGAGAACGCCGAATAAAAAAATTCCCGCGGCGATGGCAGCGACGGAATCAAGCCAGTAAAAGACCGCAAACGAGGCGAGTGCCGCGGGAAAAGCGCTCGCCATGATCACCAGGCGCCTGCCGAGCTTGTCGGACAAGCTCCCAAGACAAAACGAACCGACCATATTGGCGATACTCAGGATGCTCATGATCCAACCCGTTTGTTGGATGGTGAGTGATTTCGCGGATCGCATTGCCGTAGGCGTCCACGCAGCGCAACTCCAAAAGACCGATCCCCCGATGAATTCGACCACGGCGAGGAGTAACAGCGAAAAAGAGAGCGCCGCCTTGAATGAACTTGGTCGTCTAGCGCTATACGTCCGGCGACGCTCGCGGATGAAGAAAAGCTGTACGAACATGTCCGTAGCCGCGACAATCCCGACCGTCAGAAAGGCGTACCGCCAGCCGAAGAGAGTCGCTACTCGGCTCGATAAAAGCGCGCCAATCGCCCCGCCAATACCGTAAGCTACCGAAATCAGACTGGCGCCGAGCCCGCGTCTCTGCGGTAGCA
>DATIEH010000487.1:0-6738 GCA_035455905.1 Binatia bacterium
CGACACGGACGTGTAGCGAATGTTCCCGGGGAAAAACTCCGCCAGGAATGCCGCGATCGGACCATACGTCATGCCGACGTAGTTAACCAGAATCACGACGATCAGGATGGACATGGGATAGTTGAGGTCTTTAGGATCAGCGTAGGTTCCGAGCGCACTATAAAGAGGGTAATAGGTCAGGGCGGCGAGAAGCATACCGCCAAGGATAATGGGCTTGCGCCCGATCTTGTCCGAGAGCCAGCCCCAGAAGATCAAAGTCGGAGTGGCAATCAATAAAGCGACCCCAACGATGTAGCTGGATGTCAATACATCGAGCTTCTTCACCGTCTGCAAAAAATAGAGAGCCCAAAACTGGCCACTGTACCATACGCACCCCTGCCCAAGCACAACTACGCTGGCGATCAGAACGTATTTTATGTTCCGGCTCATGAATGCCTGGCGCCATGGATTGGTCGAGGTTTGACCCTTGGCCTTGATCTGCTGGAAGATTGGCGTTTCCTGCAGCGAGAGCCGAATATAAATGGCAATGGCGACCAAGAGGAGCGAGACAATGAATGGGATGCGCCAGCCCCAGTCATTGAAGGCGTCGTTGCCGAGGTAAGTTCGTGTGCCGATAATCACCGCCAGCGAAACCACAATACCGATCGTCGGCGACGTCTGGAGCCAACCCGTATAATACCCGCGTTTCTCATCGGAGACGTGCTCGGCCACGTACGTTATGGCACCGCCATATTCTCCACCGAGACAGAGTCCCTGGATCAGTCGCAGGAAGAAAATGATAACAGCGGCTGCGATGCCGATCTGGGCATACGTCGGGATCATCCCGATCACCGCCGTCGATAGCCCCATTCCGGTCAGAGTGACTATGAAAGTGTATTTGCGGCCGACTTTATCGCCGAGCCAGCCGAACAGGAACGCGCCAAGCGGTCGAATGAGAAACCCTACTGAAAAGAGCGCCACCGTGCTGAGAAACGCTGCAACAGGGTGGCCTTTTTCGAAGAACTTAACGGCGAGGATCGAGGCCAAGCTGCCAAAGATGTAAAAATCATACCACTCAATGACATTGCCGACGGCTGCCGCAATGACGACACGGCGGAGTTCTTTCAGCGATATGTGCGGTGCTGCCATAATTTGACCCCCTTTTTTGTCTTTACCTCTTGTAATATTTTTGATTGTTGCGGGTCGACTCTTTGGGCTAGCCCGAATATGATCCGCCGACGCCAGGTCGACCGGCTTGGAGCGGACTCACCCGTAGTCGGTTGTTGTTCCCTCCTTTCAGGTTAATTGAGCAAAAATTGTCGTTCTGCGAGGCGGGCAACTCACAAGTCTGACCGAGCCACTCAAGATGGGGAAGGGCCCGTGTAAGAAAACGATCATCAGGCAAGGCGGTCCCCAGCCTCCGATCCCACAGTTAAAGCTAGGCCGAATGGAAAAGCTCAGTCAAGAGGGTGATCGGGACCAACAAAATGCGTGCCGTGCCGGAATAAACAGCATGTTTTTGACATCGAGTAGATTTTGCGTAGTCGGTAAGAAAAATCTATCGAGGACTGAAATCCATCGTTCCCAAGGGAAGAGTTGCCAATAATCTTTTGGCGTGTGTTGCGGGAGATCACTTGTCATTTTCAGTTGCATCATACAACGTGCTCGCCTCTGCGTATGTCCATCGCGGATGGTACCGGCGCACCCCGGCGCTCATTTTAAATCCCGTCTGGCGCACCCCGGCGCTGGCGCATCATGTGTCGGCGCTCGGTGCCGACATCTTGTGTCTTCAAGAGGTAGAAACGGAAACCTTCGCGGCGCTGAGTGCGCGGCTTGTGCCACTAGGCTATGCCTCGCAGTACGCGCGGCGGTTGGGCGGCAAGCCAGACGGATGCGCGACGTTTTATCGCCGCGATCTATTTGAGCTGGTAGACGCTAATATGATCGTCTATGGGGACGCCATCGATGCGCAAGGCGATTCCGGCAACATCGCGCTTATTGCGTGGCTGCGCGGCTCTGAAGGTTTGGTTGGCTTGATCAATACCCACCTTACTTGGGATCCTCCCGGCGCTGCTCTCGAGTCGCGGCGGGGTTACCGACAAGCGCGGCAACTCGTGCTTGATTGGCAGCCGATTGCCGAATCGGCCACAGGTTGGATTTTGGTCGGGGATTTTAACGTCACGCCCGAAAGCGAGCTCGTCGCGATGATCGAAGCGGCCGGCTTTCACTACGCGCATCAGGAGTGCGCGGGTGCATGCACCTGCAACGTTAACGGCGAAGCAAAGATGATCGATTATCTTTTTTACGCTGGGGGATTGCAATGCGAGCCCAGGAAGATCACGCCCATCGACATGCGCACGATTTTGCCCTCCGCCGAGCAACCTTCCGATCACGTTGCCATCGTCGCGCGGTTCGACTGGAAGCTCTAACCGAGTCGGTCGAGCCGCCAAGCGGCACGGAGATCCTCCTGGGCGTTTTTGATGATGATCAAGGCTTCTTTGAGGTGGCGTCTTTCCAGAGTGGAAAGCTCGGCCAGATTGACCTTGTTGGTGGGCGGACGGCCTTTTTTTTTCTCAGCTAGCTGTGCGCGCAGGCGCAGGCGTAGCAACAACGGAAATATCTCGGCAAATTCCTGAGCGCTTTCCGAACTCAATACGGTGCCAGAAGCGCCGGCGACGCGAAGACGCTCAAGGGTCGAGCGGGCACGCGAACCCGCGGCCAGCGCCGCCGTACGGGCTAAGCCTACGATCGCTGCAATTCCGCCTTTCTTGAGATCAACCGTGCCGCTTTCACTGCGCAGCCAGTTGAACCAACCCAGCGGGGGTCGAAATCCGAGAGCGTCGCTCAGCAAGTGCGCGAGGAAGAGCCTTTCGTTTTGCGCACCGGCGATGATTTGCTCCAGAGATTCGAGTGAAAGCGTGCCCGCGACGGCGCGAAAATCAAAAAAGATCGATGCCCCGAGCAGCGCCTTCGGTTCCGGAAGACGCACCCAGTTGGCGAAAAGTTGCTGCCATTCGCTCAGCGGCTTACACCAGCCAGTTGCCATAAAGCCGCCGGGACAGCGCGGGAAACCGGCTTGGATTAGCCCATCGACGACGAGCTGGGCCAATTGATTAAAATAATTGCGCCCCGATTCACCGCTGTCATCAAAAACCAACGCGTTGTCTTGATCGGTTAGCAGGGCTTGCTCGAGCCGTCCCTCCGAGCCAAACACCATCCAGGCGAAAGCTGCCGGCGCCGCTCCGAGTCGGGCTTGCGCCCATTCTACGAGCCGTTTGACCAACGCGTCGTTGAGACTGGAGATGATTTGACTGATCTCGGCGGCGCCGAGCCCGCCCTGGAAAAGCGCGTCCACCGTCGCCGTGATCTCTCCGGCGTAGTGCGCAGCTTCGGTTGATTCGCAGAGGGTTTCCAAAGTCCGGCGCAAGTACAGCGGGTTGCTGTTCTGTTGCAACAGGAGGTCGGTTGCGCTGATGACACCGATGATTTTCGCGTCTTCGACCAGCGGTAGATGATGAACATTCTCCTGGAGCATGAAGCGCAGGGCGGCAAATGCCGGCGCATCCGCATCAATGGTTTTGAGCGGCCGTGTCATCACTTGCGCGATGTTGGTCTGCGGCCCCAACCCCGCTGCAAGCACGCGGCCGCGCAGATCACGATCGCTGACGATGCCGGGCGGCTCAGTGGTGATCAAGATGGAGCCGACACGGGCGTTTTGCATGGCGGCCGCGGCTTGGCCGACCGTCGCGCTCGGATCGACGAAAACCGCCGGCTGCTTCAACAGGCGCCTGACCGGCAACATCAAGGCCGAGATCGCCTGAGACGAATCGAGATTCGGCATCGGTTAATTTAGTGTGTCCGACTTTTGGTAATCCCTATGACATCACTCTAAGGATCGAAATAAGTTCACGCAATCCATATGAGGGATTGCCGCGACAGCGCGGATTTTTTGCGCGTTAACTCCACGCGTTAACTCCAATTGATCGAAAGGAAACGTTCTAAGATTATGAGCAGCAACCAAAGGCAGCCGTAGAAAAACAACGCGCCCGTGAGCAGACGGTTATTCGCCGCGGCGGGCATGAGCCAAATGCGGACGGGTCGAGTGAGCGGCGTCGTGAGAACTTCAAAGAACCAAAGCAATTTGCTGTTTGGCTTGTGGCTCAGACGACTGACGATCTTGTGCAGCGCCAGATAAAATACCGCCAGAAAACAAAGGAAGCGGGCAACAAGGAAAATCTGCGAGAGCGGATCGATCAATACCGTATCGCGAGGGACGAGAAGAGGTGTCTCTCCTCGCCCCTTCGGACAGAATTGATCAGTGCGCGCCCGCGGGCAACTTGCGTCCCAGCGGGTCGCCGGTAACCGCCTGCCCACTCTTTGGATAGCGCACGCTGGCGACCAGATCTTGCACCTGGAGCGGCGGCGCCTCGGTCAAGAGCGATACGATCCAGATCGTGATGAATCCGATCGGCAATCCGAAAACCGCGGATGCGATGGTTTGAGTGCCGAACCACGAGACGCCATAGAATCGGCTGCCGATCATGTAATATGCCGTGATCGCCAATCCGGCGATCATACCGACGCAGGCGCCAGTTTTGTTCGCGCGCTTCCACCAAATGCCCATGACCAGCGCAGGGAAAAAGGATGCTGCAGCCAAACTGAAAGCCCATGCGACCAGTTCGACAATGATAGCGACTCGAAACGTGGCAACCCAGGCAGCCACAAGTGCAGTTACAACCAGCAAGATTTTTGTGATTGTGAGCCGCTTGGTAAGGGAAGCCGTGGGGTCAATGACATTGTAGTATAAGTCGTGCGAAAAAGCGTTGGCGATTGTCAACAGCAAGCCGTCGGCAGTGGATAGAGCTGCCGCTAAACCGCCTGCCATCACCAACCCGGTAATCACAAAAGGAAGCCCCGCGACCTCAGGCATCGATAGAACGACAAAGTCGGTGGACTTAACGACGAAATCCGCCCACTGGACGATGCCGTCCCCGTTCTTGTCTATCACTTCGAACAATCCCGCAGGTTGCCACAACGTGACCCAACGCGGTAGCTCCGCAATGTGGGTGCCGACCAGCTTCACGTAGATGGCAAATCGAGCAAAAGCAGCGTAAGCGGGCGCGGTAAAATAAAGCAAGAAAATAAAAAACAGCGACCACGCCACCGATGTGCGCGCCTCTCTGACGGAAGGCGTCGTGTAGTAACGTGTGAGGATATGCGGCAATCCGGCCGTTCCAACCATCAAGCAGAAGGTCAGGGCGAGAAAATTCCACATGCCTACGCCGCTGGGTACGGTCAAGTACCGGCCAATTTTTGCATCGTCGCTGACCGCCGGCGCAGTCGCCTGTTGCGTGGCTGTTTTTGCCGCCGCCTTGAGTTTGTCGACTTCCGCATCATTGAGATTGCCCATCTTGATTTTGGCATTGGCCTCGTCGGCGTCTTTCTTCCACAGCGCGCGCGTTTCCTTCTCTTTGGCATCGCGGGTGATTTCGATGGCCTTGCCATTGTTGATCTGGAGCAATTTGCCGTAGGTCAACTCAGGGACGGGAAGCGAAAACAGCTGGTATGAAAGATAGACCACCGGAACCAGATAAGAGACGATCAGGATGATATATTGGGCGACCTGCGTCCATGTCACCGAACGCATGCCGCCAAGCACTGAGCAGAACAGCACGCCAATCAAGCCGACAAACACGCCGATCTGAAAGGGCAGGCCGATGAAACGCGAGACGATCAATCCGACGCCGGTGACCTGCGCGATGAGGTAGGTAAATGAACATGCGATGGCTGCGACGACGCCGATCACGCGGGCAAAATTGCCGCCGTAGCGCGCGCCGAGAAAATCGGGAATGGTGTAAGCGCCAAATTGCCTCAGGTAAGGTCCTAAAAATACCGCAAGCAAGAGATAACCGCCGGTCCATCCCATCACGTAAGCGAGTCCAGCAAAACCCTGAGCGGAAAGCGCTCCCGCCATGGAAATGAACGATGCCGCAGACATCCAATCCGAACCCGTCGCCATGCCGTTGAATACCGCGGGCACGCCGCGACCGGCCACATAGTACTGATCAGGATTCGAGGTGCGCGTGATGATGCCGATGACGATGTATATGCCTAACGAAAGACCCATGAAGATCCAGCCGATCCAGCGGTTGGGCAAGCCAAATGCGACCTCGGCGATGCCGATCAGGAGCGTCACGCCTAAAAAGCAGATGGTATAGAGACCGAAAATCCTTGGCAGGGTCATGTTCATCCCTCCTCTCGGATGCCGTAGCTGATATCGTGTTTGTTCATCAGATAGGCGTAGACGGCTATTTCAATCACGAAGATTGCGAGCGATCCCTGGGCGGCCATGTAGTATCCAAGCGGAAAACCGAGGAACGAGAACTGATTGAGCCAACCTGCCCAAATTCCCGAGATGAGATAGGTGACGACAAACCAGATGATGAGCAGGATCGTGGTAAGAGTCACGTTGTAATGCCAATACGACTTCTTTTGTTCCTCCGTGAGATCAGCCATAAGCACCTCCTCGATGCAAATTTACTCTGATACTACGAGCCAAAACGGTCGTGCCGCAATCAATCTTCCGATCACACCCAAAGGTGATCGCCAAATCGCGACCGATGTTCCCCACGGGCGGGCCTAAGAAATCGTCGCCCAAACGCGAGAAGTCGGGTCAGGGCGAGCCTTTAACAGAGGCGGTAATAAGCTGTCAAGTGAATTCGATCATGATGGGTTGACGATGGGTTGACGGCGATTTGT
>DATIEH010000488.1:0-2332 GCA_035455905.1 Binatia bacterium
AGCAAGCCAATTCCGCCGAACGTGCTGGCGCGGGCGGATCGGGTGATCAAGTGACAGTGGTGTAGAGAGAGGCAAAGAATCGTTGTCATGCTTCTCCCTTTAGCAAAGTCCTGAGTGATGAGCTATGAGTCCTGAGTTTTGCTTCATCCGAACCTCAGTCCTCAGCACGCGCTACTCAGCACTGCAACAAGACACCATTGCCTTCATCGCGCACTTCGCCATTGAATATTGTTTATGAAGCCCGCGGCGGGATCGGCTCCTTGTAGATCATGTCAACATCCATTTTCTGATAAGCCGCGACGAACCCATTCTTGTACTCGTGCCCGCAGTAATGCGCCGGTTTAAGTTTGTCCCAGACGACATAGCCATTGCCATCGACGCAACCCTCATCCACGGACGCCGCGACGACTTTGCCCACGACCATCACGCGATGCAGCCATTGTTTCGTCCATTCCACTTGGCACTCGAAGTGGCTGCGGTACTCGGCGATGCGCGGGGGTTTGACGAGTTTTGAAGCCATACCGCTAAGCCCGGCTTTTTCCAATTCGTTGACGCCCGTCGGAAACTCGAGACCGCAGACGCGGACTTTCTCGAGAATCTCTCTCTCGAACGGCGGCACGTTAACGACGAATTCGCCGGTAGCGAGAACGTTATTGCAGGTATCCTTGGGCGCGCCGACCGTAAAGGCGATAAACACCGGATCATGACAAACGCGCACGCAAGTCCCGAAGGACGCCGCGTTGATACGTCCTTGAATATCGACCGTGGTAACCGTAACCAGGCACGCGCTCGGCGCAAACAACCGATCCCAGTGCTCGGGACCCACGTCCACCTTTTTAGCGATTCTCGGCTGATTCAATTTCGCCTCCATTCTAGAACCTCGGATTACCTTGACCGCACGCTTGACACTTCCTTTATGAGCGTCCAATCCACGATTTTTTCCATGGGCACATGAGTTGGCACTTCCGCCATGCTGGCGACATTTTTCAAACCTTTTTCGGTAGGCATCCCGTTGTCCGGCCAGATGTCTCTCAGCTTGTCGTACGCTTTTTGCGCCATCTCCAAAGTCTCCAGGCCGATAAATTCTCTCAGGAGCGGAACCACTTCTTCACGGCGCGATTTCGTAAACGCAATCCCCCCTAGGGCGCCCGCGAGAACCCTTTTCACCTGATCGGGTTTGTCACGCAGCAAATCGCTCTGGACGATAATTCCCAGCAGCGGATATTCCAGAATATCTTTGAGGTAAACGAGCGGCTTGAACCCGTCTTTCTCGAGAGAGATTTCGAGCGGTGTCATGAGCATTGCGCCGTCGACATTACCTGCCTTCAGCCCCGCAAGCGCGGTTCGGGTATCTCCCAGGCTGGCGGTTTTCACTTCATGCGGGTCGATTTTGAATTTCTCCAGAATCATCAGCAGCTCACGATGCACGGTGCCGCCGGGTTGGCTGATCGCTACGACGCGGCCGCGCAGCTGAGACGGCGAGGTAATCTCCGGCTTCACCACCAAAACGTGATGAGTCTTGTCGGTAAATACCATGACGAGCCGCGCCGGCAATCCACGCGAGATCGCCGTAATCGCAGAGCCGGTTTGCGTGATATAGCCGATCTGCTTGGATGCCAACGCCGCCAAAGAAGTCCGTGCCTGCATATACACCGGCAATAGCTCGAGACCCTGTTCGCGGAACAGCCCCTTTTTCCAGGCCACATACAACGGAAACCATGTGGCTGAATTGGTCGAGACGCCGATATGAATCGGCGTCAGGCTCTGCGCAGCGGCGGCAGCAGACCAGAACAGAGAAAACAAGATGAGAGCTAAATGGTGTTTGAGTATTCGCCGCACTGTGTCGGCCTTATTTATTTAGCCAAGCCGATCAAATCGTTCATCGCAGCGACGCTGAGAATACAGAGACCAAAAAGGACAAACAAAGATCTCTTCGCCCTCCGTGCCTCTGCGGCAATTTTCCGATCTCTCAAACCCAACTCTACGCGGGACGGGTCGATAGATCCACGAGCAAGCCGTCGGGATCGGCAATCGCGAATTTTCCGATTTTGCATCCATCAATGTCCTCTTGCGTAATCTGCCCGAAGACACCCGCAGCCAATTCTTTCGGCGCGGCTTCGGGATGAGCGCGACCGAATTCAGCCACATCGCTCTTCACTTGCTCGATGCTCTCGACGGCATAGCCAAAATGATCGATTCCCTCCCGCATGCTCATGTAGGAATGATTACTCGTGCGGCGAATGAGCAGATCGACCGTTCCATCCGTCACAGAGAGCGCGTCTTCATCGAACAAATTCTTGCCTTCCTTGAGATCGAATACTTCATGGTAGAA
>DATIEH010000489.1:0-3385 GCA_035455905.1 Binatia bacterium
CCCTGCAGTTGCCGTCAGCGTTTTACCGCCATATCGATGGCATAAATGCGTGCGTCCGGCAGTGGCTTGTAATCAATGCGACTGTTGAGTCCCCAAAGAAGCTTGTGCCTCCAAAGGAAACACGCCGGGGCATCATCGGTCAGGATGCTCATCGCCTGCGAAAGGTACTGGCGCCGTTTTTTCGGATCGAACTCTTGCTGCTCCTTATCCAACAATTCATCGAGCTTGGGATTGGAATAGCCGATGCGCGGTGTCTCCCCCGTATGAAAATATTGGTGTAATGCGGCACTTGGATCCTGCACCGAGCCGCGGCCCATGTAATAAAAAGGAACTGTGCCCTTTTGCACGTTCGCCCACAGCGTGGCCCATTCCGGCGTGAGCAGCCGGGCGCGAAATCCCGCCGCGTTGAGCATCGGAATCATCGCTTCTGTCAATTGCTTGTCCAGAGTGTAACGGCCAACCGGAGTTTGCAACTCAACGTCCACGCCGTTGGCGTAGCCCGCTTGGGCGAGCAACTTTTTGGATTGCTCCGGGTCGTAGTTCATCTTTGGCTTTAAATTGGGATCGTAGCCGTACTGTCCTGGGCCAATGGGACCGTCGAGACGGCTGGCAAACCCCTCGAGAAGCGTGGCGATGATCTGATCGCGGTTGATCGCGTGGCACACCGCCTGTCGAACTTCTTTTTTATCGAAGGGCGGCTTGGGTTGCATCGCGAGAAACATGATTTCCACGGAATCGATCGGCGCGATGCGTAACTTGGGATTTTTTTCGATGCGCTGGCGCATGTGGGGCGGAATGAATTGCGCAATTTGAATTTCGTCGTTCAAAAATGCCGTCACTCGCTGTTCAGGCTCGCGCATAATGCGGTAAATGACTTCGTCAGGCGCATTGGGATGCTTCTTGGCGTCCGGATGATCGGGGCGTTTTTGCAGAACCAGGCGCTGACCCGGGATCAGTTCTTTCAGCTGATAGGGACCGCCGCCCATCATGTGCTCTCGATCGGCGGCATCACGCCCGTATTTATCGAAAGCGGCTTTGCTGGTGACGATCAGCCGATCGCAAAGAAACGACAGTAAGGGTGCCGTTGGCTTGTCCGTGGTGACCTTGACAGTAAATTTGTCCAAGGCTTCGGCTTTGACGACCGATGGTGCGACCGAGGCTTTTTGTTTCGATTGGGGATCTCCAATGACCCGATTCATCAACGAGTGAACCACGTCATCAGCGGTCACCGTCGTGCCGTCGTTGAACTTGTAATTCTTGCTCAGGAAAAAAATCCAGGTCGTCGGATTTTCGACTTTCCAGCGCTCGGCCAGACGCCCTTCGAAGTCACCTTTGGCGTAGCTGTACGTGCAGAACGGGCCGGTGACTTCGCTGTAGATGCCGTATTGCAGAGAGACGCTGTCGCCGTACGGATTATGGGTCTCGATGGTCTCGGTGACGCCGATGGAAACCCGGCTCTGTGCCTGCACCGCAAGGGCGCCGCACAAGATACAAGTCACTGCCGCAAGGGTAGCCAAAAACCGGCGTGTGGTGATCATGATGAACCTCCAAAATCGACATGTCGAGACGATCGATGCGAAATCATTTACAGCAGCAGCGTGGCTTGTCAAGGCGAAAACCTCTGCGCCACAAGTCGGCTATTCGCCGTTGACAGAAGTAAACCTCCGGTACTAATGCTTGAGTGAGACGGCGGCTTTCGATTGAGCGCCGATTCAAGGACCTTTCAGATGCTTATTCTGACGCTGGGCCGAAGGATCTCGCTTCCGAAGCGACGGCAAAATGCCTCGCTTCGCTCAGCGTGACAATGAAGCGTTCTTGAGCCCGGCTCTGGTCAAAGCAAAGGAGGACACGGTGGCGAAACAAGGTTACAAAATTCTCGACAGCGACATGCACGTGTTCGAGCCCCACGATCTCTATACTCGCTTTATGAATCCCAAATGGGGCGATCGGATTCCGCGCGGCCAGCCGAGAACCACCCATGGGCAGATCAAGTTTACTTTTGCCGATGGGCGGCCAATACGGTCTTCCGGTACGCAGGCGTTGGTTGCTACCTCGCCAAAAAAGAATTCTGCGGAGAGCTCCCCCGGCGAAGCCGAGGTCGCGCACCGATATGCCAAGCCGCTGGCGCGCCGCTACGATGCCGTCTCGCAGCTGGAGGCAATGGACGAAGAGGGCTTGGATGTTGCGGTCCTGTTTCGAACTTTCCCGCTGCATTGCGATGATACTCTCGAAGCCGAGTACGCCAACGATTTATGCAAGGCGTGGAATAACTGGATGGCGGATTTTTGCAAAGCGGACGCCAGACGACTACGCCCGTCTGCGCTAATCACGCTGCACGACGTTGCTATGGCCGTCGACGAAACCCGCCGCGCGATTACGGAGCTTGGCGCGATTGGCTTGTGCCTCGTCCCAGAGCCGGCCAACGGACGGCACATCCATGACCGTTACTATGATCCGGTCTGGCGGGAAGCGGAAAAATTGCGAGTCCCGATCTGTTTTCATCCAGCGGCCAGCCCAAACCAAGATCAGGCCGTGCACCGCTTCAAGGGACACTCCAATGAAGCGGTGCTGATCAATGCGTTTCGCAATCCTGTGGAGTTGATGTTCGCGCTTGGAAGCTTTTGCGCCGGCGGCGTGCTCGAGCGCTTTCCGAGCCTCCGCGTGGCCTTTCTTGAGGGTAACTGCGGCTGGCTGCCCTGGGCGTTGTATCGCTTGGACGAACGCTGGGAGATGCGCAAGGGGTACTGCAATGAGCCCATGAGCCTGCGGCCGAGTGATTACTTCTTACGTCAATGCTTCATTTCCGTCGACGTGGAAGAGAATCTGGTGAACGATGTCGTGAAAAGAATTGGCGATGATAACGTGGTTATCTCGACCGATTATCCTCACGCCGATTCGCATTGGCCGAACGCTGTGAATCATTTCATGGCCATGGAAATGCCGAGCACGTCGCGGAAAAAGATTCTTTGGGACAACTGCGCGCGTCTTTATGGAATTCAGTAAGAGACTCACCACGAAGAGCGCGAAGTTCACGAAGAAAAACATTCTTGGGCTTCGCGGTAAACAGAGATGCAAATAAGGAGCAACAACTTCATGGCGAATCATTTGCCCTGCGGGATTGAGCTGCCGCAGGTTTTTTTTGATGGTCCCATCGATATGGGACACGTGCGGAATTTTGCGGTTCGAGCCGAGCATCTCGGCTATGATAGTTTGTGGCTTCAGGAGCGGATTATCGGCGACGTGACCATGCTCGAACCCGTGACGTTGCTCAGTTATGTGGCGGCAATCACATCCAAATTAAAGCTAGGCACGTCGGTGATTCTCTTGCCGTTGCGCAACCCGATTCAGTTGGCGAAAGCATACGCGACCCTCGATGTGATGAGCA
>DATIEH010000490.1:0-17563 GCA_035455905.1 Binatia bacterium
GGAAGACACCGCTTTTTATGTTTATGACCGGCTGCTCTCGCTAAACGAAGTCGGTGGTGATCCCGACCGGTTTGGCTTATCCGTGAAGGAATTCCATAACTTCAATCAGCGTCGCAGCGCGCACTGGCCGCACGCCATGAACGCTAGCGCGACCCACGACACCAAACGCGGTGAAGACGCGCGCGTTAGAATCAACGTGCTCTCGGAGGTCCCTGCTGAATGGGAAAAAAATCTGCGGAGCTGGAGCAGGATAAACCGCAGCAAGAAAGCCACGGTCCGGGGAGTCGAAGCACCGGACCGAAATGACGAATACTTCCTTTATCAGACATTGATTGGGTCTTACCCGGTGGACAAGCCGCACGATTCGGAGTTTGAAGAGCGCTTGACCGCCTATCTGATCAAAGCGGTCAGAGAAGCGAAGGTCCATACGGAATGGTTGCAGCCGGACACGGCGTATGAGAAAGCCTTTATCGATTTTACTCGGCAAGTCCTTGCGCGCGGTGAAAGCCAACCGTTCATGAACGAATTTAGTCTTTTCGGGACAAAAATTGCCTATTGCGGAATGTTCAACTCTCTCGCGCAAGTGCTTCTCAAAATCGCTTCCCCGGGAGTTCCGGATATTTATCAGGGCACCGAGTTTTGGGATCTGAGCTTTGTTGATCCGGATAACCGCCGGCCGGTGGATTATGCCGCACGGAGCCGCTGTCTCGCAGAACTCCGAGCGGCAGAAGCAGAGGACCGGGCTGGCTTGCTGCGCGATCTGCTCTCGTCATGGCCGGACGGCCGGATCAAGCTTTACTTGATGCACAAGCTGCTCGATTTCCGGCGGGCACACCACGACCTCTTTGCTGAAGGCGACTATGTACCGCTTGAGGTCACCGGAGAAGCAAGTCAGGCGGTGTGCGCGTTTGCTCGGCGGAAAGATCAGGCATGGGCGGTGCTGGTCGCGCCGCGGCTGATTGGCGGTGCGGTTTATAACGGGATGGTGCCGCTTGGAGAGGAGTTCTGGAAGTCAACGGCGGTGAGCTTGGGTGCCGAGATGCCAACCCTATGGTTGAACATCATCACGGGCGAACATCTCGAGTCGACGAAGTCGGGGTCAACCCACGCTCTGTCGCTGTCCCATGTTCTTGATATTCTTCCTGTGGCCTTCCTTTATCAGGAGCAAGCTTCGACGGTATCGAGCCAGCGAGAGGAAAATCTGCATGCAGCCGGTGTTCAACACAGCACCACCTGACGGGAGAAGCCGGGTCATCATCGAAAACGTCACGCCGGAGGTCGACGGCGGGACGTTCGCCGTGAAGCGCGTCCGTGGCGAACGGGTGGTTGTCGAAGCCGATATTTTTGCCGACGGCCATGAGGTCATTTCCGGGATGCTTCTGTTCCGCCGCGAAGCGGAACAGAAGTGGGATGAAACACCGCTCAAATTCGTTGTGAACGATCGTTGGCGCGCCATTTTTTCTGTCGACGAGATCGGCCGATATCGGTACACGCTTGCCGCCTGGATCGATCGCTTCCAGTCGTGGCGGCGTGATTTGCAGAAGAAGGCCGAGGTCAGTGAGCATAGCGAGCTGGATATGCTCACCGGCGCGCTCATCATCGAATCGGCGGCCGCGCGGGCTTCCACCAGCGATAAAAAAAAATTCGCCGAGGCGATTGAGCTTCTAC
This sequence comes from Binatia bacterium, assembly GCA_035455905.1. GTDB lineage: Bacteria > Desulfobacterota > Binatia > UBA9968 > UBA9968 > DP-20. Next base: position 1,669 of record DATIEH010000490.1, read on the forward strand.
GCAATAAAAATACGAGTTTATCGAGCAAGCTCGCGGCGGCGCTCGGCGATGATTTGCTCGAGTTGGTCGGACGTTATCCGGATCGCGGCGCAGAAACGCGCTATGACAACGAACTCAGTGTCATCGTCGACCGCGAGAAAGCGCGTTTCAGCGCGTGGTACGAGATGTTTCCACGCTCGTCCGCGGCCACGCCGGGCGTCCATGGGACCTTCAAGGACTGTGAACGTTTGCTTTCATATGTCGGCTCGATGGGTTTTGATACGCTCTATTTGCCGCCCATTCATCCCATCGGTTATACGCATCGCAAAGGCAAAAATAACTCGATCACCGCGTCAGCGGCTGATCCAGGGAGCCCGTGGGCGATCGGTTCGGCGGAGGGGGGCCATAAATCGATTCATCCGCAGCTCGGCACTCTGAAAGATTTCAGGAGCTTTGTCGCCAAGGCCGAAAGCCTCGGCCTCGAGGTCGCTCTCGATCTCGCCTATCAGTGCAGCCCCGATCATCCGTACGTGCGCGAGCATCCCAAGTGGTTTCGTTGGCGCCCGGACGGCACGGTTCAGTTCGCCGAGAACCCGCCGAAAAAATATCAAGATATCTATCCACTCGATTTCGCCACCGAGGAATGGCGCGCACTATGGGAGGAGTTAAAAAGCATCGTTGACTTTTGGCGCGAACAAGGAATCCGAATTTTTCGCGTCGACAATCCCCACACCAAACCTTTGCCGTTTTGGCAGTGGCTGATTGAGACAGTGAAGCAAGATGACCCAGAGATCATTTTTCTCGCCGAAGCTTTCACCCGCCCGAAGGTGATGTATCGCCTCGGCAAGCTCGGATTCGCGCAATCCTACAGCTATTTTACCTGGCGCAACACCAAGGCCGAGATCACGGAATATTTTCAGGAGCTCACGCAAACCGAGGTGCGCGAATACTATCGGCCGAACCTGTGGCCGAATACGCCGGATATTTTGCCGGAATACTTGCAGTTCGGCGGCCGTGCCGCATTTATGATCCGGTTGGTCCTGGCAGCAACTCTCAGCGGCAATTATGGAATCTACGGTCCGGCCTTCGAGCTGTTGGAAAATCGTCCACGGGAGGCGGGCAGCGAAGAGTATCTCGATTCGGAAAAGTACGAGATCAAGCACTGGAACCGGGAAAGCGCCGACAGTCTAAAAGATTTTATCACGCGGATTAACCGGATCCGCAAAGATAACGCGGCGCTAAAATGCGATTGGAGCCTCTGTTTTCGTGAGATCGATAACGAGCAGATGATTTGTTACACCAAACACACTGACGATCTCGGCAATATTATCGTCGTGGTGGTGAATCTCGATCCGCATCATGTGCAATCGGGCTGGGTGAAAATTCCTCTGGAGCCGCTGCGGCTTGGGGCGGCCGATTCGTATCAAGCGCACGATCTGTTGACCGGTGCGCGCTTTCTTTGGCAGGGCGCAAGAAACTATGTGCAGCTCGATCCCAAGAACGGACCCGCGCATATCTTGCGTCTGCGGCGGCGCCTTCGCCGCGAGCAAGACTTCGATTATTTCATGTGAGGGCTATGCAACGCGCAAAACCAGCCAATGAAGAGTCCGCTTTGGACGATGATCCGCTTTGGTATAAAAATGCCGTCATCTATGAGCTGCATGTCCGGGCATTTTCGGACGGCAATGCCGATGGCATCGGTGATTTCAAGGGATTGACGGAAAAACTCGATTATCTTTCCGATCTCGGCGTGACCGCGCTCTGGTTACTGCCGTTCTATCCTTCGCCGCTAAAGGACGACGGCTACGATAGTGCAAGCTATACGGAAATTCACCCTGATTACGGCACCCTCAAGGACTTCAAGATCTTTCTGTCCGAAGCACATCAGCGCGGCATCCGTGTGATAACCGAGTTGGTCCTCAACCACACTTCGGATCAACATCCCTGGTTTCAGCGCGCGCGTCGCGCGCCCGCGGGCAGCAAGGAGCGCAATTACTACGTCTGGAGTGACAATCAGGAGCAGTACAAAGAAGCGCGCATCATCTTCAAAGACTTCGAGACGTCCAACTGGGCCTGGGATCCGCTGGCCAAGGCCTACTTCTGGCACCGCTTCTACTCCCACCAGCCCGACTTGAATTTTGACAATCCGGTGGTCAAAGCGGCGATCTTCGAAGCGGTGGATTTCTGGCTCGACATGGGTGTCGACGGACTCAGGCTTGACGCGGTGCCCTACTTGTTCGAGCGGGAAGGCACCAGCTGCGAAAATCTGCCGGAAACCCATCAGTTCCTGAAAGAGCTGCGCCGCCATGTGGATGAGAAATATCGCAATCGCATGTTGCTCGCCGAGGCCAATCAGTGGCCGGAAGAAGCCGTCACCTATTTCGGCAACGGCGACGAGTGCCATATGGCATTTCACTTTCCCGTGATGCCGCGCATCTTCATGTCTGTGCACATGGAAGATCGTTTTCCGATTGTCGATATTCTGAACCAGACGCCGGAGATTCCCGCGAACTGCCAGTGGACCTTGTTTCTGCGCAATCACGACGAGCTGACCTTAGAAATGGTAACCGACGAAGATCGCGATTACATGTACAAGGTCTATGCCAGTGATCCCAAGGCGCGCCTCAACCTAGGCATCCGCCGGCGCTTGACGCCGCTGTTGGTGGGCAACCGGCGCAAAATCGAACTGCTCAATGCCTTGCTTTTTTCTTTACCCGGCACGCCGGTCATCTACTACGGCGACGAGATCGGCATGGGCGACAACATCTATCTCGGTGATCGGAACGGCGTGCGCACCCCGATGCAATGGAGCGCGGATCGAAACGCGGGCTTCTCGCGCGCTAACCCGCAGCGGCTCTATTTGCCGATCATCATCGATCCCGAGCACCATTACGAAGCGATCAACGTCGAAGCGCAGCAGCAGAACTTAAGCTCGCCACTGTGGTGGATGAAGCGCTTGATTCTGTTGCGCAAGCGATTCAATGCCTTTAGCCGCGGCACCACTGAATTTCTTTTTCCGGAAAACCGAAAAGTTCTGGTTTTTATTCGCCGGCTACAGGATGAAATCATTTTAACCGTCGCCAATCTGTCGCGCTTTGTGCAGTGCGTGGAAATCGATCTCTCGCAATTCAAAGGCGCGGTCCCCGTCGAGCTGTTCGGACAAACCGAGTTCCCGTCCATTGGCGATCTGCCCTACTTTGTTACGCTCGGCCCGCATAGCTTCTACTGGTTCAAGATCGAGACCGCTCCGGCCACTGCGGCACGCAGCACGGAGGAAGTGCCGCTCGCTTCTTTGGAAGTGGCCGGCGACTGGGAGCAGATTTTAAAAGGCAGCGGCAAGTCGGCATTAGAAAAGATTCTACCGGCTTACCTCAAGAATTGCCGCTGGTTCGGCGGCAAGGCACGCAGGATTCGCTCGGTGGGTCTATCCGAATCGGTGGCAGTGCCGCTCGATTCCGATGGCGCGCTTTTCACCGTGGTCGAAGTCAGCTACCGGGAGGGCGAGCCCGACTATTACTTCTTGCCGCTTACGTTTATCGTCGGCGATCGGGTTACGGAATTGACCCAATCGTCGCCTCAGGCAGTGGTCGCACGACTGAAAGTGCGTCGAAGCGGCGGCATCGTCGACGGGGTTCTCCTGGATGCGCTCTACGACCGGATATTTCTCAAGGCGCTACTCGAAGCGATCTTTCGGCGTCGAACTTTTCAAGGCAAGTCGTCAGAAATTTCGGCGCTGCCGTCAAAATTATTGCGAAAACTGAGCGGAGCTGAAAAAGACCTGCCGGAACCGATTCTGGCCAAGAGAGAACAAAGCAATACCTCCGTCGTGTATGGCGATCGTTTCATTCTCAAGATGTTCCGGCGTTTGCAGGAAGGCGTGAACCCCGAACTGGAGATCGGCAGTTTTATCACCGAGAGAACCTCGTTCGAACATGTTCCCAAGCTCGCCGGCAGCTTTCGCTGGAGCCGCGGCAGCCGCAGCGCGACGTTGGGCGTCCTGCAAAGCTGGATCAGAAACGAAGGAGACGCATGGCGCTACACGCTCGATCACCTTGGGGACTTTTATGAACATTGCTCGACGGTGGGCGAAACACCGGCGAGTTTTTCGCCGCCGGCTCGACATCTCTTGGAGTTGGTGGATCGCGAGTTGCCGCTGGGGGCGCGCGAGTTGATCGGGTCTTATCTGGCATCGGCGCGCCTCTTGGGTCAACGCACCGGTGAGCTTCACGTGGCGCTGGCTTCCGATCATAGTGATCCTGATTTCGCCCCCGAGCCGTTCACGCCATTTTATCGTCGCTCGGTGTATCAGAGCATGCGTACCGCAGCGGACCGTACGCTCACTTTGCTGCGCGAGCGGATAAAAAATCTGCCCGACGAGATCCGCGGTGAGGCCGAAAGGATTTTGACACTCAGGAGCGAGATCTTTGGCCGGTATCGGTTTGTCGTCGATCAAAAAATCAGTGCGCTGCGAATTCGCTGTCACGGTGACTATCATCTCGGCCAGGTGCTTTTCACGGGCAAAGATTTCGTCATTACTGATTTCGAGGGCGAGCCGACGCAACCTCTCGGCGAGCGGCGCGCGAAGCGATCACCGCTGCGCGATATCGCGAGCATGCTGCGGTCCTTCGAATATGCGGCGCTCTCGGGATTGAGAAGCGGGGATTTCCGTCCGGAGCAACTTTCCGCCCTCAAGCCATTGGCCCGCGGCTGGGTATTTTGGGTATCGGTCGCTTTTCTCGAAAGCTACTTGGAAGCCAGCCGTAGCGGCGGATTTTTACCGAACGCTATCGAAGAACTGAAAAACCTGTTGGATCTTTATCTGCTGGAGAAGGCCGTCTACGAATTGCGCTACGAACTGAACAATCGACCCGATTGGGTGCCTGTCCCGATACAGGGGATCGTCGAAATTTTACACTCTCCGCGCTGAGATTGATTGCCAGTCAGACCTCGCTATTTTATTCGAGCCCGATGAAAAGTAATCGTCGTCGTGCCGGTGTGGGCTTCAGGATCTTAGCAGACCAAACCTATCGTTTGTTTACCCTTTGTCTGTTTGCTCGCGTGAAACCTTGCGCACCGACACCCTCAAGGTCTGGGGGTCGAGCTGCTGGAGGGTCAGGTCTTGGGGATGCTGGACATTTTGCTCCGTCAGCCGAAGCACTTTTCGCCCGGTTTCGGCGGCGGATAAATCGACCGTCACTTTGAGCTTACTGGGATCGAAAAAATAAAATGCTCGCCGCGGTCCTGTGAAGGTGGCGTTCACTTGCGACGGCATCACTTCTTCAACGTGGTAATCGGCGGGAACGTTCTGAACTCGGACGGGCAATTTGTAAGTGACTTCGACTGTACTCGAGCCGGGAATCAAAACATACCAGAGTCCCACCGCCAGAGAAAAGGTAACGAGCTTGACCACCCAGTTTTCCTTCACCAGCGCAAGCGAGAACGTGCGCCGCTCTGACGACGGATATTTCTCCTGTAAAAACCTGCGCAGCAACAAGCCCAGTTCCTGAATATTGTCCACTTGGCGGAGGCGTCCGTTGCGCGCGACCGAAATAGTGCCTCGTTCTTCGGAAACGGCGATGCAGAGGGCATCGCTCAGCTCGGCCAGGCCGAGGGCCGCGCCGTGGCGCGTGCCGACGTTGACCAATTGCTGGAAATCATTGGAAAGCGGCAAGTGAGCGGCGAAACGCGAGATCCGATCATTTTCGATGATCGCGGCGCCGTCGTGGCCGGGTGAATGCGGATCAAAAATACTTTTCAACAACGGCTCGCTGATTTTGCCGCCCAATTCGATTCCGCCCATGATATGCCGGTCAATGGGATCGCGGCCCTCGACGACTACCAGCGCGCCGATTTTCTCCTTGGCCAGATCGGCGAGCGTGCTGACCAGAATGTCGACGGCATCCGAGCGCAGCGGCCGGGCGGCCTTGGTCGTTAGACTCCAGACCGCAATGCGCTCAAAGATCTGTCGGAGCTCTTCCTGAAAGATGACCACAATAATGATCAAGAAAATCGCGAAAAACCCTTGGAAGAGCCAGGCGGTCAATTGCAGATCGAGATACCGGGCGACAATATAAACGGCCGCAAGGATAAAAATTCCGCGGATGACAAACGCCGCCCGGGTTTGCCGCAGCCATGCGGTTGCCGTGTAAAGCAATACCGTCACAACCAGAATGTCGATAACATCGGCAACGCCGATGTTAAAAAATGGCGTGAACATAGCAGATTTTCTCTCGATGAAGCATTAAATCACGAAGTACTGCTGACTGGCAATCGAGCGCAGTATCGGAAGTGCCACTTCCTGGCCGATTTGACGGTATTTGATGCGAGTGCTAGCGTGGCGTCGGTAGCGGACGAGGCTCAACAATCCGTTGTGGAGTAACCAGGCCGTTCTCCGGCCAAGGAGGAGCTTCCATGGATCTTCCCTCTGGCACCTCGAGTCCCACTGTCCTTGTTCCGTCGACTGCCATTTCCGATAGCTATCGCCAGGGCATTGAAGCGGGCATTGCCGGCGCCGCGACGATCGCAATTTGGTTTTTCATTGTTGACCTTCTGAGCGGCCATCCGGTCTTTTACACCCCCAACGTTTTGGGCACCGCGCTGTTCCGTCACGGTGCCGGCCTCGATCAACCGCAGACCCTCTCGATCTCGATGGAAATGGTGCTCGTCTATACATGGGTTCATGGATTGGTTTTCTGCGCGATCGGTGGTATCGCGGCCAAATTGCTCGCGCTGGCCGAGCGAGATGTCCACGTGGGATTTGGTATTCTCCTGCTGTTTGTGATCTTTGAGTTTGGTTTTGTCGGAGCGGCGTTGGTGCTCGCAGAGCCGATTTTGAGGGCTCTTGCATGGCCATCCGTGCTGATCGGAAATTTACTCGCCGCGGCGGTGATGACCGCCTATTTCCGGCGCCAACATGCCACGTTGAGGATCAACCCATAGGCCGAAAATATTCTTGCGCAGCCTGCGGGCCGTGCGGCCGGCATGAAACGAAAACGTAATCCGAGTCGCAGGAGGAGGTTAGTCCATGGCCATTATTACGATATATCAGGGCGCATCGGGTAGCGGTGAAGAGCTAGCCGGGGCATTGGCGCAATCGCTCGGTTGTCGTTGCATCAGTCGGGAGGTGCTGGTGGAAGCGAGCCTACGATACGGCATTCCGGAAGCGAAGCTCAGCAAAATCGTCGAGCGAGAACCGAACTGGTGGAGCCGGTTTATGGAGAATCTCCAGCCCTACCGGATCGCTCTGCAGGCCGCCTTCTGCCAAATCGCTGTGAGCGAGGGACAAGAGAACCTCGTGTACCATGGCCATTTGGGACACGAGCTCTTGCCGGATTTTAAACACGTGCTGAAAGTTCTGCTGACGGCACCCATGGAAAGAAGGGTCGAGCAGGTCAAAGCCCGTCAGGGACTGAGTGACGCTGCGGCGCGAAAATTTATCGATGAAACCGACAAAGCGCGCAGCCGCCGGCTCATGGGGATGTTCGGTGTCGACTGGCATGATGCAAGCCGGTTTGATCTCGTGGTGAATCTCGGGCGCATGAGCCTTAACACCATTAAGCATCTGATCCTGGAAACGCTACGGCAGCCGGATTATCAGATCACGCCCGGTTCGAAACAGGCATTCGAAGATTTTGCTTTGGCATCCCAAGTCCGGGCGGTGCTGGCGATGTCGGCGGACAGCACGCGGACTCGTCTGGATGTCAAAGCTTCGGCCGGCAATGTAGCAGTATCCGGGTCGATTCCGAGTTGGGTTTCGGAAGAAACGCTGGTGACGAAAATCAAAACTATTCCTGGTGTGAAAGACGTGCAGACGGATATCGTCAACGTGCCGGATCTCGGCGTGGTCGATTGGCCGTAATCGATTTAGATTTAAGCTTTCTACAACGAGTCCTATGCGCAAGATCATAGCCGCGATGGTGCTCGCGTTAGCCCTCGGGTGGGTGGTTTCTGCAAGTGCAGCCGAGGGGGAGAAATCGCCGCCGTCTATTCCCGACGAGGTCGGGGAGGCCTGGGATCGGGTTCAGCAGGTTCTCCAAGACTTGAGCGATCGTTTTCGCGAGCGCTTTGGCGGTCGCGAAAACGTGGAAAACCGCCCGGCGATCTCCCAAATGCTCAGTCGCAGAGAAGCGTTGGGATTGTCGGCGGAGCAAGTGAAAAAGCTCGAGCAACTACGCGACAACTTCGAGCGGTTAAGCATCCGTAACAATGCCGAGGTCAGGATCGTCGAACTGGACATCGACAGTTTACTGGACACTCCGACCGTCGATCTCGCCAAAGTCGAAGCGAAAGTGCGTGAGGCGGAAAAATTGCGCGCGGATCTACGCATCGCGCGGATAAAGGTCATCGAGCAGGCAAAGGGGGTGTTAACTCCCGAGCAGCGAAAAAAGTTTTACGAAGCCGTCGAATCCCGCGCGCCCCGAGCAGCACGAGGGCAAAACCCTTCCGCTAAGGAACGAGAATAAGCTTACCCGTAGTTCTACGTTTTTCGAGAAGCTGTTGAGCTTCACACGCGTCCTGCAGCGGCAAGGTCTTTTCGATCCGCAACTTGAGCTTTCCCCCTTGCATCCAGTCAAACAGATCGGTGGCACGACGCAATAGCTCGGCGCGACTCAATGTGTAGTGCGCCAGGCTCGGGCGCGTGAGAAAGAGCGAGCCTTTGGCGGCCAACTTTGCCGGATCGAACGCTGCGACCGGCCCGCTCGATTGCCCGAACAGCACGAGATAACCGCGCGGTCGGAGGCAATCGAGGCTCTTCTCGAAAGTCGTTGCGCCCACCGAATCGTATACCACATGGACGCCTTGGCCATTGGTGATTCGCTTCGCTTCAGCGAGAAAATCGGCCTGCGTATATAAAATGATTTCGTCCGCTCCAGCCTTGCGGACGAGATCCGCTTTGGCTTCCGTGGAGACCGTACCGATCACTCTGGCGCCGAGCATCTTGGCGACCTGAACGAGCAGCAAGCCCACGCCTCCCGCCGCCGCGTGAACCAGCGCGGTCTCATCTTTTTGCAACGGGTAAGTGCTATGGGTGAGATAATGGGCCGTCATGCCCTGCAGCATAATGCCCGCGGCTGATTTCGCATCGATATCATCGGGCACCGGCACAAGCTTGCCCGCTGGAACTACCGCGTACTCGGCGTAGGATCCCGGAATCATCGCATAAGCAACGCGGTCGCCTTGCTTTACTTCGGTGACGCCCTCGCCCACCGCATCGACCACACCCGCTCCCTCACTTCCGAGAATGCAGGGTCGATTCGTCGGATAGAGACCGGTGCGATGGTAAATATCGATAAAATTGACGCCGCTCGCCTCGATCTTGACGCGCGCTTCTCCCGCCCTCGGTTCGGGGACGGCAACGTCTTCGTAGGCCAATACTTCCGGTCCACCATGATTGTGAATTCGAATGGCTTTCATGACTTCCCTCGCCGATACTTGACCGCTTAGCGCTTTAGCAACAGAAATTCAATTTAGCAAATGCCTCCCGCCGTTATGTCATTCGGCGTCTTTCGGCCGGAAACCCGAACGAACCTCGCGTCGCGGCTGAAGTTTTATCCTGGGAGTGTCGGGGTCGGGATGACGATTGTGATTTTACGGGCGAGCGAGATCGTCGATGGAAAAATGCGGATTTATTTCTGCCCCCAGGGCATTACGAAGACCTCGGTGGAGTTCGGCAATTCGGATTTGGCTATTTTCAGTACGGGCGTATTCAACATCTTCACTTTAGGCATGCCTTGAACAAATTCCTGCACAGCTTGCTCCCACCAGAAATGCATAGGGATCACGATTTTCGGGTTGACCTGTTTGGTGACGTCGCGAGCTTCGGCAGGAGTGACGGTGAAATAGCCGCCGGCGATGGGCATGAGGAGTAGATCAATCTTGCCCATCATTTTGAGTTGCTCGGGGGTCAAAACATGGCCCAAGTCGCCGAGATGAGCGATGCAAATGTCATCTACGCGAAAGACAAAAATGGCGTTCTTGCCACGTTGCATGCCCTGGCTTTTGTCATGATAGGCCGGCACGGCGTAAACGGAAACATCTCGGATCGTGGTTGAAATTTTTTGCCAGTCTTCGCCGGTCGGCGTGAGTCCGTGAAGGATCACCGGTGTGCCGGGCGCCATGTGCACGCTATTGTGCGGGCCGTGCTGGTGACTGGTCGTGACGATGTGCTGCGGCAACGTCGGATGGGGCAAGTCGAAAGCGCCGTGTGGATCCGTAAGAATGCGCGTGCCCTTTGATGACGTAATTTGAAATGTCGAATGACCCATCCATTCAATGGCGACGGCGGAAGCCGCCCCCATCGCAACTCTCATGAAACCGCCTTGAACCACTTCGAGCTCATGGCAGAAAGCCAGAACGCGAGCGGGTAGGAAGAAGAATGCGATCACCAGCATCAACGATTTTAGTCCCAGCGTCTCGTTCATAATAGGTAGGGGCAATCCTGCGTGATTGCCCTGCCGAAGAGGGGCGACACATAGTCGGCCCCTTACAGTTATATCAATCCCCATTTCCGTCTCATCCACCACTCGATGCTAAGCAGGGTGAGAATGAGACCGAATGGCCATAGATTGTTCCATAGACGAACCTGCCGCTGCTCGACGATTTCCGACGGCGCGATCTGTTCGAGCCGCGCAGCGATTTTGTCGAAGGTCCGGTCATTCCAATCATTTATCGAAATGTATTCGCCCTTGCTCGATTCGGCGATCTTTTTCAATAAATCGAGACGCGGCAAGCCGTCATCCATTTCGCCATAGGAGTACGCCGCAGTAAAACTGTTCTTATCTCTACCCAGGGTTTTGCCGCTAGCGCTCGCTTCGGCTTCGACCCGATAAATCCCTTCTTTGGTTGGCGTAAACTCGCCACTGTATTCGCCCTCTTCGACCTCCGGCGCGGTTGGCAGTACAATGGGCTCGCCTTCCGGGCTGAACACACGAAGCTGAACCGCGGCCTGGCGCACCGGCGTGAAGTCGTCGTTCAGTACTTTAATTTTGATCGGGACCTTTTCTCCCGGCTGCGTGGTCGCGATCGGCAGAATTTGGACCTGTTCGAAAGCGGGTTCCTGGGCTAGCCACCGGATGGACTGGCGAATAAGTTTCAAATGGTTTTGCGGTGTTTCTTTGTTGCCGACCGCGATGAAGTTCCAGCGCCAGGCATCATCGCTCATCAGCGCCAGAGTTCTGCCTTTGCCAAAGCGCCCGATCGCAAGCAAAGGAGCGCCGGGTTGGGCGCCATCGCCGGCTGCTGTCAGCAGTGTCTCGCCGCGGACGCTGCGCACTGGGTTAATGCCGGTGAGCGCGGGCATCTTGCGCCAAGTCTCCTCGTTGGCTTTGCTGTCGGGCAGCAAGCGCGTGATCGGGTGCGCTTTGCCGGCCGGCGTGAGAGTGGCTTGGACCTCGCCGCCTGCTTGAAAATTGCCCTTGCCATCGAGCTCAACCGGCAGCACTTCGCGCAATGCGCTGTCGCCATAGCCGCCGTTGTCGAAGGAGCGAGCACCGCCAAACATCGCCAGCCCACCACCGTCGCGGACAAAATCACGCACCCGCTCCAGGTACACCGGATTGAAATAGGCACGATAGGAAAAATCATCTAAGACAACCACATCGAAGTTTTTCAGCTCTTCCAAAAAAATGTCGTCGATCGGAAACGGAATCAGACTCAACTGGTTTTCGGGGACATCGACCGTATCGGTTGGTGTGCGCAAAAACACAAATGAGACCAGTTCCACCAACGGGTCTTGTTTCAGCGCCATGCGCAGAAAACGGTAATTCCACGCCGGCGAACCGGATAAAGTCAGGACGCGGATCTTGTCGCGTCCGACGTCCACTTTGAATTCCCGCTGATTGTTTTGCGGGATTTGTTCGCCGGGCTGCGGCGGTAGGCTCACCGAAAACGTATGGGTGCCGAGATCTTTGGGCGTGAAGCTCAATGTTACCTTCTGCTCGAAGGGGTCCGCGTCAATGGTAATGTTGCGTGTGGCGATGAGGTTTTTGCCACGATTAAAAAACAGCGGCACGGATTTACCCTTCATGCCGAAGGCTTGAACCGTCAGCTCAATCTTGAACTCACGGCCGCGAAAAGCGAATTCCGGCGCGCCGAAACTGGCGATGCGGAGATCGGTGAATCCCTGAGTTTCGCCAACACCCACCGTGAACACCGGGGCGCCAATGCTCGCACCGTCTATAGCTTTGGCTTCACCGTTGGAAATTCCATCGGTGAATACGATCATTCCGGAGCGGGCCGACGGGTCCTTGGCGGTGCTTTGCAGCACCTCGATCAAACGGGTGCCGGGATCCTGAGGCCGTAGCCGGGCGATATTTCCCGGCGCGATGGGTTCGGTTCCGGTACCGAAACGAATGACGCGTAAATCGTAATCGCGGCTGAGCCGCTGCAGAAGCGGAGTTTGACCTTCGGTGAGTTTTTGCCGCACCAGATCCAGCCTGCTATTCACCGGTTTATCCGGCGCACTGGCTTTGGCGCTGGCGGGAAAACCCATGCTTTGTGAAGTATCGATCAGCAAGGTGAGCGGACGCCGAAGCTTGGTAATGCGCTTGTCGATTAACGCCGGACCCAAAAGGAAAAAAATCAACCCGGCGTAAACACAAGTTCTAACCAGCGTGAGAAAGGTTGTTTGCCCGCGCGAGAGGCGGTCGCGCAGGTTGATAAATTGCCGCACCAAAAGCGCGGATGCGCCGAGCGCGATCAGCGCGACGAGCCACCAGGGCCAAGCGCCAAGAAGATAGAGATCGTTCATGTCTACCTGGTCAGACGCCTGCGGATGAACGGAACGTGGATCAAATCGTCTTTATAGTTTTCGGTCATGGCGTACAGGATGATATTGATGCCGAGGTGAAAGGCGTCCTTGCGTTGCGGTTCGCCGCCCGGAGTACACGGGTTTGTCCAGTTGCCCAACTGATCGCGCTCCCAGGCGCCGCCGAGGTCGTTTTGGCAATAAATGACCGGTGTCGACGTGCCTACGGAAATCCCTTCGAGATTCGGGCTGGTGATACGCACGCCCCCGATCCGCCGCAAAAGATAATAGCTTCTGAGCGCCGCATGGCCGGAGGGCAAGCGCTTGAGATCATTGCCGGGAAAAATTCGTTGCAGCTCACGGCGCACCGACTTGTCAAAGCCGTAGCCCTGCTGGCCGAGCGCATCATCGATGAGCAGAAAACCACCGTAGCTCAAAAAGCGCCGCAATGTTTCGACTTCCTCCTGGGTAAAGGGCTCGAATTCATATTTGCCGGCTAAGTAAAGAAATGGGTAATTGAATAGATCGCGATCCGATAAGGTTACTTCGCGCTTCGCGTTGGCCGCTTCCACACTTGTTCGCGCCGTCAGCTCTTCGAGCAGCGGCGTCACCGCCAGCGGGTGTGGGTTCCAATCGCCGCCCCGATATTTGATTTGGGCAAATGTAAATTGCAGCCGGCGCCTATCGTCGGATTCGGCAGCTTCTAGCACTCTGGGTAGCAGCGAGGCAGTGAGACCGTATGAAAGGATTCGAACGAATTGACGACGATTCATTTGCTCATTTTCTCTTTACCACGAAGCACGCGAAGCTCACGAAAGGGGACCCTCCTTTTCCTCGCCGCAAGTGGGCAAGGGTCGACAAACAAACGTTTGGTGCTGCCGAATGTAAAATCCCTCGCGCATCCTGATGGGAGAAGGGGAGATGAGGGCAATTTCACTTTCTGTGGGTGAGCGTAAATTCATAAATTGTTTAGTGGCGAAAACTTGTTTCCTTCCGTTGTTCCCTCGTCTAAAACCGCCCGCCGAGCCAGCCTTCGAAGAGCAATGTGAGCATGAGCAGTGCTACCAGCGGAAGAGCGAGGTCCGTGCGCTTGCCTCCCTCTTTAAGCGCCTCGACGGGAACGACCTCGGGGCGTATCGGTTTGAGCTTCGCTTGCACCTCGCTCGCGCTGATTTCGTCGAGACGAGATTCGAGAAACGGGGGATTGACCGCGTAAATCTGCGGCACCGCGCCGTCCTTGTCACTGCCCGCCGGTACGGACAACCGATAAAAACCAGCACGATCGTTATATTCGATCGCGGCCACGGCGCGTTCCTTCACGGCGCTGATCTGGACATCACGGGTTTGCTTGTCGGGCTTGGTGAGGCGGAGATTTTTTCCGACGTAGCTCGGCGGGAGCGCCAGCTCCTTGACGCTCCCGACGGCAATGCCGCCGTCCAGCCCGCCGCGTTTTCCCCCAGCGAGGTACTGGGCCAACGATTGGATTAACGGTAAATAAGCAGTCTTCAACGGCAGATCGGTCCAATCCCGGTCGGCCGCCGTGGTCATGAAAATGACTTTTCCCGCACCGATCTTTTGTTCGACTAATAGCGGATCGCCGTTAGCCAGCGAGATCAGCGCCGATCGTGCGCCCGCGGTTCGGAAATAGCCCCAGACTCGTGCTGATTTGATTGATTCCTGCAGGATCGAATCCGATAAAAACTGCAGCGCTGGATGGCCGGCATCGAACTTGCCGATCTTTTCGCCATTTGCTTCCGGACCGAGTTTTTTCTCGCCCACCTGGCCGGGCAAATCGCGTGATAATCTTTGATTATAATTTTCCGGCTGAAACTTATCGCCGCTAAAAATCAACAGCCCGCCGCCCGCTTGCAAAAAACTCGGCAGCTTCGCGGTGAAGCTATCCGGGAGTGAGACGACATTGCAAAGGATCACAACCTGGTAGCTTTCCAACGAGGCGCTAGTCAAGCCGTCGGCCAAGATCACCGTGGGAAGAAAAACCGAAGCATCGCTCTCACCTGAAGGATTGAGGGCCCGGCTCAGAAAAAAAGTTTCGCTTTGAATCAAGGATGTCTGTGGATCACCGTCGACCACCAGTACCTTGAGCTTGTCTTGCGCATCGAGGGTGAAGTTGGTGCTGGAGTTGCCGGCCAATCCATCCTTTTTGAGGATGACCTGTGCCGCATGTGCCCCGGGTTGGCCGAGGCGGGTTTGAAAGCTGACGGTATTTTCCGATCTCGGCGGCACCGTAACGAGCTTCTGGCCGCGATTTTGGCCGTCGATCGTGAGTTGCGCCAGCGCATCCTTGATCTCCCGTTCGCCGAAGTTTGTCACTGTCGCTTCGATCTGCAGGGGCAGATTGGCGCCGACACCTTGACCCGCCAGGCGGATTTCCTTGACGGTACCGTTCAGAGGCTGTTCTTTTCTGCCGATATGAATCAACTTGAACGGGATCGAGGGATCGAATTGCTTCAAGGCGGCGACGGTAAATTGATCCCAGCCGGTAAGCCCCATGTCGGTTACCAAACGAATTTCTTTTTGCCCCGCTGGCTGCTGCAGCAACTCATAAGCTTTGCTCAGGGCAACGTTAAGGTTCGCCGTGCCATCCGCAATCTCGATGCTGTCCAGTTCCCTCAAGAGCACATCCTTTTGGCCCTTCAGTCGGAACGGTTCATCAGCTGATGAATTGGTCGGAATGATCGCGGCTCGATCGCCGTCGCTTAAAGCCGAGATCAACAGTCGCGCTGCCTCTTTAGCTTGCTTAAAACCGTTGCCGTCACCGCTCCAGGTCATGCTGAGTGAATTGTCGAGCAGCACTACGAGCGCAACCGGCCCGCCGCCGGCGAAAAGTCCGGCGCCCGTCTGGAAAATCGGATTGGCCAGTAGGAGCGCGAGGAGCACGATGGCCAAAGTCCTAAGGGCCAGTAAAATCCAATGCCGCAGACGATAGCTCCGCGAGATGCGTTTTTGCGAAAGCAAGATAAAGCGCACGGCGGGAAACTGAATGCGCTTCAATTTGCGCCGGTTGAGGAGATGAATGAGGACCGGCAAGGCGGCCGCTGCCAGGCCGAAGAGAAAGACCGGATAAAGAAAAAAAAGCGACATCAGCGGGTTAGCGTGCTGCTGCTAAAGTTTCTTAAACAAAATCTCCCCCTTCCCCTCTTTTTCAAAGAG
>DATIEH010000491.1:0-5695 GCA_035455905.1 Binatia bacterium
TGATTCGCGCCGGTCCACGTAATCAGCTGCAGGGATTGCGGCAGCGCGCCCGTCGTCACGGCTTCGATGGTCAGCGGCGCGCCGCGAACCAGACGAGCATTCTTGGGCTCGATCTCGATGCCGGTTTTTGTCGGTGGTAAATGAGCCAGCGGATCGGTCAGCATGCCAAAAGTGCCGCTCACCCAAGAAGGATTCAAGAGAACCATAGCGAGAACCGGCAGCGCCACAAAGCCGAGGAGGCGCAACCCGGATTTCAAGCGCTGGGTATCGAGGAGATCAGTAATCTGGAGATCGGCAATTTGTTTACGCGTTACGCGCAACAGCGCCAAAATCATCGAAGCCGAAGCACCGGTCGTGCCACGCTGCTCGACAACCTGAGGATAAAGTTGCAGCGAATTGATCAGGTTGTTGCGCAGTTTGGGTTGCTTCTGTTCGATATAAAGCGCTGCGGTTTCCGGCGAAAAGCGGCGCAAAAAATGAAAGACGGTCCAGCCGATCGCCGCGAGCAGCACGGCGCCAGTCAAAATGCTGTAGACGAGCGGCGCATAAGGAAAGATGTTCCTGAGCTCAGCGATGCCCGGTCCAAGTGCCAGAAGGACGAGGGCGCAGATGGCCGTAAGACACACGCCCTCAATAGCGCGGAGCAGCTTGAATCTGCGTGTGAAGCGGTTCAGAAACCGCGACAGGTACTGATATTCTTCTTGTCCCATGGCGCGAAAATCAGCGTCATCTTATCGCCGTTAATAGGGGTTGTCTATGCCTGCGTCGCGTCGTCGGCCAAGTGGCAAGAGCCAATCGCTTATGCTATGCAAATTGGATACATGAGAGCCGAAGAGAAAGGAATAGAACGCGAGCATGGATAATATCGCTAGCGAGATTTTCGAGCTGCACGAGGGACATGAAGACGAATTTGGCGAGGACGGCGATGAGATGCTCATGGATGAAGATCATCCCATGTGGCGATCCGAGCGGATTACGCTCAATTCCGTCGGCATCGACATCGGCTCTTCCACTTCGCACCTGATTTTTTCGCGCTTAACCTTGCGCCGCCAGGGCGTCGCGCTCTCAAGCCGGTTTGTGGTCATCAATCGTGAAATCATTCATGAGTCGCCGATTCTGTTAACGCCTTACGTCGACAAGACCACGATCGACACGAATCGATTGGCAGATTTTATTCATGAAGCTTATCGCCAGGCCAACCTCACTCCGGAAGATATCGATACCGGTGCGCTCATAGTCACCGGCGAGGCGGCGAAAAAGAAAAATGCCGAAGCGATTTCCGCGTTGTTTTCCGCCGAAGCGGGAAAATTCGTCTGTGCCACGGCGGGGCACAACCTCGAAGCGATCCTGGCCTCCTACGGCTCGGGCGCTGTCCACATGACTTATCATGAGGGCGGTGATTTTACTGTGATGAATGTCGACGTCGGCGGCGGCACTAGCAAAATCGCCATCGTTCAGGCCGGTAAAGTCATCGATACCTGCGCGGTGGAAGTCGGCGCCCGGCTCGTCGCGATGGATGAGAATGGCGTAATCAACAGACTCGAAGATACCGCGCTTAAAATCGCCAAAATGGCCGGTATCGACCTGCGTCTTGGCGACAAAATGACGGACGACGATAAAGAAAAGTTCGCCAAGGTGCTTTGCGATTCGCTTTTCGAAGTGATGGAGCGGGGGCCGCTCTCGCCGCAGGTGCAAGATCTCTTGCTGACGCCCAATCTCGAGTTTAAAGATCAGATTCACGCGGTGATGTTTTCGGGTGGAGTGTCTGAGTTCGTCTATGGCTACGAGAAACGCAATCTTGGCGATCTCGGCGTGCAGCTCGGGAAAAAAGTCCGTGCCAGGGCCAACCAGCTCAACGGCGGCAACGTCCCCTTGCGCCCGGCGGAGGTACGGATTCGTGCTACGGTCATTGGCGCTTCGCAGTACACGGTGCAGGTCAGCGGCAACACGATTTATCTTTCGCATCCCGATCTGTTGCCGCTGCGCAATTTGCAAGTGGTCACGCCGCAATTCGAACAGCGCGAAACGATCACGGTAGCGGACATACGCGATGCGGTGACCCGAGCGTTGCAGCGATTTGATGCTCAGGATACGGAGCGCACAGTCGCGCTAGCGATCCGGTGGGAGCTCGGACCGTCTTACCCTTTGATTCGGACTCTGGCGGAGGGCCTGGTGAGCGCCATGAAAGACCATATCGATCATGGTCAGCCGTTGGTACTGGTATTCGATGCCGATATCGCCAAGCTCATGGGCAATATCATCGAACGGGAGCTGATCCCCGGCGCCGGCATTATCTCAATCGATGGCATCGATCTGAAGGATTTTGATTTTATCGATATCGGCCAGGAGTTGCCCGATGCCAAAGCGGTACCGGTAGTCATCAAGTCACTGATTTTCCGCCATACCGAGCATGGTCGCGGTCACGCCCATCATGCACATTAATGGCGGAGACAGAAGATTTGACGATGGAAGATGGCGCGATGCATGTGACCAAACCACTGATTTGATTGGCCGTATTCGCGCTTGTTACATTGACTTCGCAGAGGTATTTTAATAGTTTGACATATCAAATAGTTGTGAGTGCCTAATTATTATGGAAGAAGCCAGCGGACTGCAGAATTTTCTGGAAATCGTCACCAAGCCCGACAATATCCCGATTGTCGCAATGCTCATTCTGGTGATTTTCTTCACCTGGTTGGGGCTGCGTGAAGCGTTCAAAAACGATAAATTGATTGAAGAAGGCAGAGAAGACGAAATCCCCAACGATATGTGGAAATAAATGTTGAGGACATGGCTGGCGCTTTTGGCCGTCCTCACGGGGGTTGTTGCTTCTTATCCCGCCTACGGCGCGTCGGTATCACATGACGATCCGCGCTGGCAGCAGGCACGCGAGGATTTGGCGCGCGGGCGAAGCAGCGAAGCTAAAGCAGAATTTGAAAAGCTACTGACGCAATATCCCGACAACGCTGATCTGCATCTGTTTCTCGGCATGACACTGCTCCGCTTGCGGGATCCCCGCGGAGCCGAGGCTGAGGCGAGAAAAGCAGTCGCTTTGGACCCGCAACATGTAGATGCCAGAACTTTTCTGGCGTGGATCGAATTGGAAGTGCGCGGCGATGTGAACGCGGCGCTAAGCGAATACGAAAAGGTTATCGAGCTCCATCCCGAACTGCCCGAGGCGTACAGTAATCTCGCGGTAGCGCAAAAGCGCAACGGGCAACTCGATCGCGCAGTCGAAAATCTGAACCGGGCGCTGGAACGAAAACCCGATTTTGTCACCGCGCTCACAATGCGCGGCGGGATTTTAGCCGAACAAAACAAATGGTCCGAGGCACGCCGTGATTTCGAGGCGGCTCTGAAGCTCGATCCGCAGGACGACGGTGCGCTTTATGGCGTTGCGCAAGCGATGCGCGAATCGCATGATTACGCCGGAGCACAACAGGCGTTGCGTGCGCTCGTTACGCGCTCGCCAAACTTTGTTTACTGGCTCGAGTGGGGCAGAATCGGATTGATTCGTTATTGGTGGGTGCTGTTGTCGGCGGCGGTGGTTATCGCCCTTAGAGGGCGGCTCATGAAAGGAAGGATCGAAGCGAATGGCTGAAGCAAAAAAACGCAAGGGAACGGCGCTCCTGGCGGTGATGAATGAAAGCTGCTCGAGTTGCGCCGGTTCGCCCATCTGCGAAGCCCATTGCCCAGTCGACGACTGCATCAATTTGCTCTACGAAGAGGTCCCCGGTGGCGGTTTGAAGCCCTATCGGGTATTCGTCGACAACGACAAGTGTATCGGGTGTCAGATGTGCTACAGCGATGATTTGACCAAGATTCAACAGCACAAGGAAACCGGTGAAATTTTCTACGAATACGCCAATCGATTCTACGATGCTAATCGCAAGCCCGTGCCGCCGGATGCGGTGCCGAAGCGATTCCAGCTGCAATTGATTGGCACCGAATCGGAAGACCGCCTGGATAAAAAGATTTGCCCGTGGGACGCGATTAGAATGTATGAGTTCGATGACGGACTGGTCGTGTCGGAATATTTTTACGACAAGACGAAAATCAAGGAAATCAACGGCCAGTATGTCATTGACAGTGAAGAGAAAGCGCGCCTGGAAGAAAAACAAAGCGAGCTCTTCGAGTAGCTGAGCCGTACGGAGTGGGTGAAATGGCGGGAAAAATTGAAATCATGGAGACAGTGCTGCGCGATGCGCACCAGTGTCTGGTGGCGACGCGTATGCGAACGGAGGACATGCTGCCGATTGCCGCCGAACTCGACGACGTCGGTTACTGGTCGGCGGAAACCTGGGGCGGCGCAACGTTTGACGCGACGCTGCGCTACTTGAAAGAAGATCCGTGGGAACGGTTGCGCAAATTGCGCGCCGCCATGCCGAAAACCCGCTTTCAAATGCTTTTGCGCGGGCAAAACGTGGTCGGCTACCGAAACTATCCCGACGATGTGGTTCAGGCGTTCGTGCAGCGCGCGGCCGTCAATGGGATCGATGTTTTTCGCATTTTCGATGCGATGAATGATATCCGCAACATGAAAACCGCCATCGAGGCGGCGCTCAAGACCGGGAAACTCGTCGAAGGAACGGTTTGCTATACCATCAGCCCGGTGCATTCGGTGGAATATTTTCTTCGGGTAGCGGAAAAACTCGCTGACATGGGGGTGCAGCTGATTTGTCTAAAAGACATGGCGGGGATGCTGGCCCCCTATGCGGCCTATGATATTATCAAGAAAATCAAATCGCGCATCACTCTGCCGCTGCATCTTCATTCGCACTGCACCGCCGGTCTGGCGCCGATGACTTACATGATGGCGATCGAAGCAGGCGCGGACATTCTTGACACCGCGATTGCGCCGTTTTCCCAAGGCACTTCGCAGCCCGCGACCGAACAAGTCGTCGCGGCGCTCAAGGGCACGCCGCACGACACCGGCTTGGATCTCAGCAAATTGAGCAAAATCGCCGATTACTTTTATCGGATACGGCGCAATTACGCTGAATTCGAAAGCCCGGTCAATAACCAGATCAAGACCGACGTGCTCACCTCACAGATTCCCGGCGGTATGCTTTCCAATTTGGTCGCTCAGTTGCGCCAGCAAAAAGCTGAAGACAAGCTCGACGCGGTCTTGGCGGAGATGCCGCACGTGAGAGCAGACTTGGGATACCCGCCCCTGGTGACGCCTACAAGTCAGATCGTCGGCTCGCAGGCCGCATTGAACGTGATGACCGGCAAGCGCTACTCGGTGATCGCGATGGAAACGCGCAATTACGTGATGGGGCTGTATGGAGAACCCCCCGGTCCGGTCAGCGACGAAATGAAAAAGATGGTGCTGGGCAAAAAAGAGCCGATCACTTGTCGTCCGGCGGATCTTCTCAGACCGGGGCTTCAACAAGCGCGCAAAGATGCCGGCAGTCTCGCCACCAGCGACGAAGACGTGCTCACTTATGCATTATTTCCGGAAATCGCCAGGGATTATTTCGCTTTACGCGATGGACGGATGAAGACAACAGGGGCTAGGCAACAGGCAGCACGATAGGATAGGTCGGCCAGTCGTCCCTCGAGGCGCTGCCGCTCAGATGATTTTGTTCAATGGGTATTCGATAATACCCACCGCGCCGTTTTGAATCAGCTGGGGAATCAAGTCGCGTACCTTCGCTTCCTCTAGAACGCTTTCGACGGAATACCACCTTAT
>DATIEH010000492.1:0-3977 GCA_035455905.1 Binatia bacterium
AAGGCGCTGGAATATTTCGATGAAGAGACCAAACAGAAAATCGTGCCGTTCGTGATCGAACCCTCCGCGGGTGCGGATCGTGGCACGTTGGCTTTTCTCGTCGACGCTTACAGAGAGGAAGAAGTCAAAGGCGAAAAGCGAGTCGTGTTGAACTTTCACGCTGAGCTGGCGCCGATCAAGATCGCCGTCTTGCCGCTCCTGAAGAAAAATTCGCGCATTGTCGAGACCGCCCGTAGAATTTGCGTCGAGTTGCGCAAGCGCTGGTATGCGGTTTATGACGACACGGCGTCCATCGGCCGTTTGTATCGCCGGCAGGACGAGGTGGGCACGCCTTTCTGCATCACCGTCGATGTGCAAACCGTTGGCGATGACAAAGCTGCCGCCGATGAGAAGGTGACCATCCGTGACCGCGATACGATGGATCAGGTGCGCGTGCCGATGTCCTCATTGCCTGTGATCATGGCAAAGCTGATGGACGCTGGCTGGCCCGATGTTTTTCGTGATCACGGGATCACGAAAAGTTAGCCGAAGGTATTTGCAATTGCCCTAACTGTACTCTGCAGTCGGCGAATCCTCCTGTTTCCCCCCTTGGCAAAGGGGGATTTTTTTGTGGGCAGAATTGGTCCGGCCTGCCTTTCCCCACGACTCAGCGGAAGGATTACCTGACAAAAGGATAAGACGATTCTTCGCTATTATCAGCGCATCAAATTTCTCGTCGATCGCCACCGCCGGTTTCTACTGCTCGGGCTTCTCTCGCTCATCGGCACTGATCTTGCCGGCATCGCGCTGCCGTGGTTGATCAAAGGTGGCATCGATACGGCGCTGCACACCGACGCCCAGCGCTCGCTCATTAAGTACCCTCTGCTGATTCTGCTCGCCGCCGGATTTCAGGGGTTTTTCCGGTATTGCTGGCGTATTAATATCCACGGTTTCTCGCGCCGTTGTGAAGCGGATCTCCGCGACCGGGTATTCTCGCATTTGCAGAAATTGCCGCTGAGCTACTTTCAGAATAATAAAACCGGCGATCTCATGTCGCGTCTCACCAATGACATCCATGCCGTCCGCGAGCTGATGGGATTTGGCTCGCTGGCGATCGTCGATGCAGCCGTGGTGCTGGTGTTCAGCTTGACCTTGATGATCACGATCAATCCGTGGCTCACCCTCTGGTCGATGCTGGCGATGCCTTTGATTCCGGTGGTGGTACGATTTTTCGGCCGAGAGATTTTTCGCTTTTCACGAGAGACTCAAGAGCAGCTGAGCGCGCTCAGCGCCTTCGTTCTGGAAAACCTCTCAGGCATTCGGGTCGTGCAAGCCTACGCTCAGGAACAGAACCAGATCCGCCGTTTCGAGGCGATCAGCTCGGGATATCGCGGCAAAACCATGTGGTTGGCGACACTCTGGGGAATTTTTTGGCCGCTGATGCAAGTAATGGCAGGGTTGGCAGCGACCGTCGTGCTGTGGCTCGGCGGTCGGCAGGTGCTGCAAGGGACGATGACGTTGGGCGAATATGTCGCATTCAACGGTTACCTGGTGATGCTCACCTGGCCGCTGATGGCCATCGGCTATACCGCCAATCAATATCAGCGCGGTACGGCGGCACTGAGCCGCCTAGCGGAAGTTTTGGACACCCCTATTTCGCCGCGTTACGCCTCCTTATTTATGGAAGGTGACCGACCGGCGGTCAGAGGCGCAATCGAGATTCGCGGCCTCACTTTTAGCTACGCGAGCGATCAGCCGCCGGCATTGACGAATATCAACTTGTCTATTCCAGCGGGGTCGCTTTGCGGCATCGTGGGCGAAACCGGTTCGGGAAAGAGCACTCTAGCCAATTTGCTGCTACGGCTTTATGAGCCGACAGATGGAACAATTTTTATCGACGGAGTCGATATCAAGCGAATGGCCCGCGGCCAACTGGAAAAAGCGATCGGCTATGTTTCGCAGGACATTTTTCTTTTCTTCGGCTCAATCAAAGAGAATATTCTCCTCGGAATCGAAAACGGCGAAAACGGGGTGCTCGAAGAAGCGGCGCGAGTGACGCAGATTTTGCCGACGATTCAAACGTTCGGGCGCGGCTTCGAAACCATCATCGGGGAGCGCGGCGTACGCTTGTCCGGCGGACAAAAGCAACGGACGGCGCTCGCCCGCGCGATCATCAAAGATCCGCCGGTCTTGATTTTGGACGATGCTTTCTCGAGCGTCGATGCGGAGACCGAAGAAGAAATCCTGCGGGAACTGAGACAATTCATGCGCGGCCGGACGACGCTCTTGATCTCGCATCGAATTTCCAGCATGCGCAATGCCGATCAGATTATTTATTTAAGCGGCGGCGAGGCGATCGAGCGGGGAACTCACGAGGAGCTGCTCGCCCGACGCGGCGCCTACTACGAACTCTACCGATATCAGACCGTGATCCATGAAGTTGAAGCGATCGCTCGCGCAGAAGGGCACCGGTGAACCCAGAAGAACATCAGGAAGACGAGATTCTCGGCAAAGCTTACGATGCGAAGCTGATGGCGCGGGTTCTCCGTTACCTACGGCCGTACTGGAAACTGCTCGCGATTTCGTTTGCTTTTCTGATGCTGCAGACCCTGAGCCAGCTGCTCGGTCCTTACATTACCAAGATCGCTATCGACCGTTACATCGCACAGCGCGATGTGCACGGCCTCGACTTGATGGCGCTCGCCTATTTGGGCGTCGTCGGCTTCGGATTCATCGTGCTTTTCGTCCAGACTTACACCACCGAATACACCGGCCAGAGGGCGATGCACGATTTGCGCGTGGAAGTGTTTTCGCATCTGCAGAACCAGGATTTGAGCTATTTCGACCGCAATGCCATCGGACGACTCATGACGCGAACCATCAATGACGTAGAGACCTTAAATGAGCTTTTCAGCACGGGCGTTGTCGGCCTCCTGGGCGATGTGGCGATTGTTTTCGGCATTGCCGCGACGATGCTCTGGCTCGACTGGAAGCTCGCCCTGGTTTGTTTGGCGGCCTTTCCGATCATCATTTACCTGAGCCGGTTTTATCGCCGCCGCGCGCGGGAGGTTTATCGCGAAAGCCGCCTCATCCTGGGCCGGCTCAATGCCGGCTTACAAGAAAACATTGCCGGAGTGGCCACGATCCAGGCTTTTGGTCAAGAAGCAAAGATGTACCGCCGATTTCAAGAGGTGAATCTAAATTATCGCGACGTGCTCCTGCGCAGCATTCGTTACAACGCGGTATTCTTTCCGATGATCGAGCTCTTCAGCGCGCTGAGTGTCGGGCTATTGCTCTGGTATGGGGGCCAACGAATGCTGTCGAGCGCCATCGAGGCAGGGGTCATCGTCGCTTTCATTCAGTACATCCAGCGCATGTATCAACCGATTCGCGACCTCGCGGAAAAATACAATATCATGCAAGCGGCGATGGCATCTGCGGAAAGAATCTTCGCGCTGCTTGATCATTCGGGAACGGTCAAAAACCCGTCACGGCCGATCAAACCGGAGCGCTTTTCAGGCGAGGTCGAGTTCCGTGATGTTTGGTTTTCCTACCGTGCAGGGGAGCCGGTGCTTAAGAATATTTCTTTTCGGGTGCGATCGGGTGAGAAGGTCGCGCTCGTGGGCGCCACCGGCGCCGGAAAGACTTCGATCATATCGCTGCTTTGCCGATTTTACGATGTTCAGCAGGGTGCAATCCTTGTGGACGGCATCGATGTTCGTGACTGGAACAAGCAAGAACTGCGTCGCCACATCGGATTGGTGTTGCAGGACGTGTTTCTTTTTTCCGGAAATTTCGCGACGAATATCACGCTCGGCGATCCGCACATTCCCGAAGGGCGCATGTTCGAAGCAGCACGGCGAGCGCAGCTTGCGCCTTTGATTGGAACATTGCCGGAGGGTTATCGGCAAGAAGTTCAAGAGCGCGGCTCGACGCTATCACAAGGGCAGCGACAGTTGCTCTCGTTTGCCCGGGCGCTCGCGTTCGATCCCAAGATT
>DATIEH010000493.1:0-3710 GCA_035455905.1 Binatia bacterium
GTCTGGCGCTATACGTCCGGCGATGCTCGCGGATGAAGAAAAGCTGTACAAGCATATCCGTAGCCGCGACAGTCCCGACCGCCAGAAAGGCGTACCGCCAGCCGAAGAGAGCCGCTACTCGGCTCGATAAAAGCGCGCCGATCGCCCCGCCAATACCGTAAGCTACCGAAATCAGACTGGCGCCGAGCCCGCGTCTCTGCGGTAGCAATTCGGGCATGATCAGATACAACGACGGCGGTGTGAAGCCGTAGCCGACGCCGGTCAGGGCAAGAAAAGAAGCGAAAACGATCCGATGCTCGCTCATGCCCGCGCCCGCGAAGCCAACTCCAAGCACGGTCAATCCAGCGATCAGCACTTTTTTTGGTCCGATGCGATCCGCAAGGCGACCGGCGCCAGCGCTGGTTAGCGCGGCAACGATCATCATCACCGAGAAAAGACTCCCGGCGGCGACTTCTGAAAGCGAAAACGATTGCCTAATTTCCGGAAGCGCAATACCGAGAGTCGCCACCATCATGGATGGCATGAAGTTCGAGCAAGGAATAAGATAAACGGCGACACGGTCGCGTTTCGGCGACGCTGGTGATTGAGTTTCGTTGATGGCTGTTCCTATTTGAGCGGGATAAAAACGTAATCGCGCGGCTGGCCGCCGACGACTCGAGTGATATGGCCGCGGCCGGTTGTATCCTCGGCAAGCATCACATCGCCGGGTCCAAAACGGCGGATTGTGCCATCACCGGTTTCGATTTCGACCTGACCCGAAAGCGTAATGACGTATTGCCGTTTGGGAACCGGGTGATAATCACTCAAGTGATCCGGCGGGGACGAACGAAAAATGATGCCTTGTGTCGGTTGTAGTGCTGAGGCGTGCATATATCCCGTGGGGTTGAGCTGGATCTCGACATCTTCGAAGTGAGATTCATTGTCCGGACCAGTGTAGAGTCTGACGATCTTCATCAGCCGGTTTGTAGGAGAATCGGGGAGTAAAAGCAAGGCGGCGAATTTTCTTCAAAATGTTCTGTTCGAAGCGTTCAAACCGATTCAATAGAAGCCAGGATAGAAGTCGCCTGCACGCCGGAATCGGCGTCTTTTACTGTACTGGCGATAAGCCTATATAGTTGCAGGCCATACGCATGCTAGATTCTGTCTAGAATAGGAGCGATTCGATGGGTGCAGACGTTTTGGAAAATTTGGCGGCCGACATCAACAAGCTTCTCAGTGAACCGATCGGCAGCCGCAGAGTTGAAATTACCGACCTCACGCCGCGCGACGGGCAACAGTGCAAGCTCGCGACGCGAGTGACAACCGACGACTTGCTGCCGCTCTGCGCTTCACTCGACGACTGCGGCTTTCACGCGGTCGAAGTTTGGGGCGGAGCGACTTTCGACGTCTGTATGCGCTATTTGAAAGAAGATCCCTGGGAGCGACTCCGGCGCATCAAAGCGGTGATGCCGAAAACCAAGCTGCAGATGCTTTTGCGCGGCCAGCACATTCTCGCCTATCGGCCATACACCGATAAAATCGTCTACAAATTCGTCGAGCGCGCCATCGCCAACGGCATGAACGTTTTTCGTATTTTCGAAGCGACCAATGATTTTAGAAACATTGAAGTCGCCACTCGAGCAGTGAAGGAGATGGGCGGCGAAGCGCACGTCGAAGTGAATTATACCGTCAGTCCCGTGCACACGCTGGAGAAATGGATGGAGTATGCCGAACAACTGATCGAAATCGGCGCCGATTGGCTGTCCTTCAAGGATGCGACGGGAATTCTGATGCCGTTCGACAGCTATCGCATCATCAAAGGCATCAAAGATCGCGCAAAAGATAAACTGCCGGTGTTGCTGCATTGCCATGACATGGGTGGCACTTCCAGTATGAGTCACTTAATGGCGATCCTCGCAGGAGTAGACATGATCGACACCGTTTTGTCACCGCTGTCCTTCGGTTCGGCGCATCCGGCGACCGAAACGATGGTGGCGTCGCTGAAAGGCACGCCGTTCGATACTGGAATCGACGTGAAAGCTCTGGAGGAGCCGGCGCGGATTACGCGGCAGATCAAGGAAAAATACGAAAGTTACGAAACCGGCTACACCGGCGTAAGCGCCGATGTTTTCATCCACAAAGTTCCCGGCGGAATGATTTCCAATATGGTCGCTCAGCTGAAAGAAGCAGGGCGAATGGATTTGATGGAAGCGGCGCTAAAAGAGACGCCCAATGTGGAGAAAGACCTCGGCCATCCGCCGCTGCTCACGCCGACCAGTCAAATCGTCGGCGTGCAGGCGGTGCTGAACGTGCTTGCGGGAGAGCGCTACAAGATCGTCAGCCGGGAGACCGGCGATTACGTTAAGGGAAAGTACGGACGGCCGCCGGGTTCGGTCAACAAAGACCTGGTCCGGAAAATTATGAAAGACAAAGAGCCGGATTACTCGATGCGCTCGGGAGAAATGGCCGATGCATCCGATTGGGAGAAGTCGATCAAGAATTTGGGACCGTTGGCGAAGAGCGATGAAGATATTCTGCTCGGTGTGCTGTTCCCGATGCAGGCGAAGGAGTTTCTGACATTACGAGAAAAGGGCGAAATCCCGAGTTCGAATTAGCCACAGAGTAATTCATGTACGACTCGGTACAACAGCGCGCATGAAAATGAGCCGCAGTGGGTCGGGACCAACGCCGAGAAATCCCCCAATAGCTCCCTTTTGCAAAGGGGGCGGGCCGTAGGACCGGGGGATTTTGCCGCTGATCGGAATTTTCATAAGAGGACGCAAAAACACGAATCAGGCGTAGGGTGACCGGCGGGCCGGCCTGCGATCTTCGCCCCTCCATTCTGGATCTTAAAACATCTGCAATGCCTGAGTTACCCGACGTTACGGTCTACATCGAAGCGCTTCGCGAGCGGGTGCTCGATCAAATCATCCAACGAATTCGTATCGGCAGCCCTTTTGTCGTGCGAACTTTCGATCCGCCGATCAAGGAAGTCGAACGCAAGAAAATTCTCGCGCTCCGTCGCATGGGCAAACGGA
Organism: Binatia bacterium; assembly: GCA_035455905.1. Classification (GTDB taxonomy): domain Bacteria; phylum Desulfobacterota; class Binatia; order UBA9968; family UBA9968; genus DP-20. The sequence continues at coordinate 3,018 of DATIEH010000493.1, forward strand.
TCGTAATCGAACTCGAAGACGATCTATTCTTAATCTTTCATCTGATGATCGCCGGCAGATTGCATTGGAAGCCCAAGGGGGCAAAGATTGCGCGGAAATATGGCCAGGCGGCGATTGATTTTCCGAACGGAACATTACTTCTGACGGAAGCCGGGACGAAAAAGCGTGCGTCCATTCATTTGGTTCGCGGCGAAGCCGTTCTGCAAGAATACGATCCCGGCGGCCTCGAAATTTTCGACATGACTCTCGAGCAATTCACAGTGGCGCTCACCCGAGAGAATCATACCCTGAAGCGCTCGCTGACCGATCCGCATTTGTTCAGCGGCATCGGCAATGCCTATTCCGACGAGATTCTGCATCGTGCGAAGCTGTCGCCGATCCGCTTGACCAAACAAATGACAGACGTCGAGATCGAACGACTTTATCGAGCCGTGCGCGAATCAATGGCAGAGTGGATCGAGCGGTTGCGGAAAGAGCGCGGCGCCGGCTTTCCGGAAAAAGTCACTGCGTTTCGTCCGGACATGGCGGTGCATGGTAAGTACGGCAAACCGTGCCCCGTGTGCGGATCTCCCGTGCAGCGTATCGTGCACGCGGAGAATGAAACGAATTACTGCCCGACATGCCAGACTGGCGGCAAGCTGCTGGCCGACCGGAGCCTATCGAGGCTGCTCAAACAGGATTGGCCGCGAAGCC
>DATIEH010000494.1:0-2236 GCA_035455905.1 Binatia bacterium
TGCTGAACCCGAACTCCTTGTTAACCCAGAGCGGCAGCTGATAACCGGCGGTGCCGCCGTAACTGACGAGAAAGCGCGTCCCCTCGGCTGAGTGCGCCCGCTCCACAGTTCCAATCCCTACGGTGAATACTGCCAGCGTAACCACGAGAGCCTGCCGCAGTTGTCTCGTTAGCGTCATGAACTGCACCTCCGCATAATCACTGTAATGACCTCACAGGAGCCCGGCGAGACGTGGAAAAATCCTCAACGCATTGCGCCGTTCGATGTCGGCCCGCGCCGCGCCATCGAAGCCGTCATAGCGTTCCCAATGATCGACTTCTTCTTGCAATCTCGTACCGTAGACGAACGGCAAGTCGGACCCCCAAAGAATCTGCTCAGGGTCCACGAGCTCCTGCAGTGAACGCAGCGCAAATCGCGAGGTCGTGCTGGCGATTTCATAGTAGAACGATTGCAGGATTGGGATTATACCGGTCACGCCTTTGGCTCCCCGGTGTCCTTCCATCATGGCGATTCTCTGCGCTAAGAAGGGCACGGCTCCGCCGCCGTGAGCGATAATAAAATGAATATCCGGACAGCGGTTAACAGTTCCCGAATAAATCAGATTGACCACCGCTCGGGTCGTATCGAAAACATACTCGACGACAAATGGCGGCGCGTGCAGTTGCGTATGCGGTGGTGCCTCACAATGGGTTGGATGGATAAACACGGCGCAGTTGCGGCGGTTGAGCTCGGCAAATACGGGATCGAACAAAGGATCGCCCAAATAGCGATCTGTAACGCTCGAGAACATCCCGACTCCGTCGAGGCGCAACACGTCAAGCGCGTAGGAAATTTCTTCCAGCGCGCCGTCGACATCGGGAAGCGGGAGCAGAGCAAAAGCGCCAAAACGCGATGAGCACTTCTCAAGCCGCCGCGCTTGAAATTCGTTACAGCTGCGCGCCACTTCTCGTAACCGGCTGAGATTTTTCAGCACGACCCGCGGAGTGAGCGAAGTGATCGCGGCCTGGATATGCCAATCGTCCATTGATTGAAGTTGTCCTTCGGCATCAGGCACTTTGATCGGCAGAGAGTCATCTGCATACTGCGGCGGGACAACATGGTGATGCACGTCGATGCGCCAAGTCTGTTTTGCATCCGTGCTCATGTTGTCTGTTCCGTTGGTTTGTGGCTCACAACGAACCGGATAAAAGGCTTGGGGCCGAAACTAGATGTTAAGCCTACTTCTGTCAACATCCAGCAAAGGTATAACTTCGAAGCTCCTGGCCGAGCTTACATAAGTTCCAGTATCATCATTCCGAGAGGAGCGAGAAATCTTTCTCTATTGAGTCTAGCGACTGCGACAGTATAGCCACGCTTATGGACATTGGCGACGGCTTGCGATATTGGGGTCGAGACTGAAACCCCAAACTGTTCGTATGACTTTCGACGGCATCCGACCCGCAAGGAGCCACGCATGACAATCCTCAATAAATCAGTCACTGCAATTGGAATTTTTTTCGCAAGCTGCCTCGTATCGTTGCCAAATGGTTTCAGCCAAACCTCGACGCTTACTGCTTTTTATACAGCGCCCGTTGCTTCGATGGCGCCCATGTGGATCGCCAAAGAGGCGGGTTTTTTCAAAAAGAACGGGCTCGATGTCAAATTGGTTTTCATCGCTTCGGGTCCTGTAGGCACGGCGGCGGTGCTCGGCGGCGAGGCCGATGTGGGCATCATCGGCGGATTTGCACCGTTGCGCGCGATGGTCGGCGGCGCCAAAAGTCTCGTCATCATCGGGCAAAGCAAAAATCGAATCACGAGCAAAATCGTCGGCAAGAAAGAACTTAATAGCGTCCAGGATCTTAGAGGCAAGCGTCTGGGCATTGACCGGATCGGCTCGAATCCTGACATGTTTGCTCAAGCAGCGCTTTCCCGATTTCAGATCGATACTTTCAAGGATCTGCAATATGTTCAGCTCGGCGACATCGGCAAGGCGCTTGCAGCTCTTAAGGCCGGCGCTGTTGACGCCGCGATCGCTGGGGCGCCCCACGACCTATTCGCGAAGAGGATGGGTTTCAAGGAGATTCTCGACATCGATGCGATGAACATTCCGTTTGCCGTCACTGTACTCATTTCGTCCCGTGAAACTGTAGCGCGCAAGCAGGCGGAGCTAAATAAGTTCATGCGCGCTTATGCAGAGGCAATGCACTATTTCCTCACCAACTCGGAAGGAACTGCACAGATCGTCACCAAATACACC
>DATIEH010000495.1:0-2276 GCA_035455905.1 Binatia bacterium
GTTTAAACGGCTTGAACGGTTTTTTCATAGTTCACCACATGATGCCGCCGCCGTTGGCAAGGATCGTCTGGCCGGTAATGAAACCGGCTGCATCGCTGGCTAAAAAAATCGCCGGACCGGCGAGGTCTTCGGGCTGACCGATGCGGCCCAACGGGATTCTTTGTCCCTGAGCGTAAATTTGCTCTTCGGTCTGATGTCCGCGCGGCTGCGCGGTATCGGTGATGCCGGGGCAAATCACATTGACGGTTATCCCGTAGGGCGCGATCTCGAGAGCGAGAGATTTGGAGAAACCAATAATCCCCGCCTTGGACGCGGCGTAATGAGAGCCATGCCTCGCTCCTTGAAAGGCGCGCCCGGATGTCAGGCTGATGATTCGTCCGGAACGCTGCGTGAGCAAATGCGGCACCACGGCTCTCGAGCAGAGAAAAGTGCCGATCAGGTTGGTGCCGATGACGCGATCCCACTCCTCCTCTGCCATCTCTTCGACCGAGCTTGTGGGAAAAATGCCAGCGTTGTTGACGAGAATATCCACGCGGCCGTGTTCGTTGAGCGTGTGGTCGATCATTCCCCGCACCGACCCTTCATTGGATATATCCGTATAAAGTGCCGATGCTTTGCCACCGCCGCGCTCGATCTCTCGCTTGACGGCGCCCGCATTTGCCTCATCGAGATCCGCGATAACAAGCGCGGCTCCCTCGCGAGCCATCCCTAACGCAATGGCTCTACCAATCCCCTGTCCGGCACCGGTCACGATGGCGATGCGATTTTCCAGTCGGCCCATCTATCTCATCACTTGCAGTCGTTGCAGCATGCCTTTGTCGCGTAACGTTTGTTTATCCCCATAAGCCGCAGATAAATCCAACGCGATGCTTCGGACGATTCTGCCGATTTTCTCGACGCCGGTTGCCTTGATCCGTTCCGTGGGGCCGATCACCGCGATGCTGCCGAACACGTTGTGTCCCAGCACGCAGGGAGCAGCGATGCCGGCAGTGAACGAATATCTTTCTTGAACGCTCACCGCGTACCCATCGCGCCGGACCGCTTCGAGTTTTTTCAAAACCTGATTGACCGAGACCGGCGTGTACGGCGTGAACTTTTCGAGCGGCCGTTTCCGAAGCACGGAGAGAATCTCGTCCTGCGGTAGCATCGCGAGAATCGCCAGCGCCGATGAGCCGGCATAGAGCGGCCGCGGCACGCCCGTTTCGATAACCGTACGGGTTTGATGTGGGCTTTCGCGTCTCTCGATCGTAACGCAGCCGTCCGGTTCGTACCTCTCACAGTAGATCGCAGTTTCGCCGGTGGCGCGCACCAACTTCTCCAAATAAGGCAGCACCCGATCGCGCATCGTAAAATTGCGACGATACTCCTCGGCCAACATCAGCAGCTTGGGACCAAGAGCATACACTCCCCGCAAACCGGCTTTCTGCGCCAAATCTTTCTGGCAAAGCGCGTTTAACATCCGGTAGGCGGTAGCTTTGTTCAAACGGGTCCTGCGCGCCAGATCTTTGAGCGCGACCGGTTGCCTCGCCTGGCTCAGTTCTTCGAGCAGTTGGATGGCTTTCGCGACCGAATTATTCATTTCACTATACGAAATTGGATTTCGTTATTTAAAAACCGCGATATACCAAGCGGCGCGGTCCTGTCAAGTTTTTGTTGACAAGCCTCACGGCCGGGAGTTATGGAAAGGCCACTCGGCAGAAGAAAAAATTCATGAAACAAGCCTACGCTCAGATCGTTCACGACGCGCTCAAAGAATCGGGCATCAACTTCGTTGCCTATCTTCCTGACGATCAGATCCATGACGCGCAAAAACTCATCACTGAAGATCCCAACATCATCACGGTCGGCGCAACCAACGAAGCAGAAGCCGTTTCAGCTTGTGCCGGCGCTTGGCTCGGCGGAGCCAAGCCGGCGTTGCTGATTGCCGATTCGGGATTTCTCGTGGCGACCTGGCCCTTGGCATCGTTGGGAGTTTCCTACGGCATTCCGATGTTGATTCTGATCGCCCATCGCGGCGAGGTCGGCGACCGCGCCAATTGGCGCTTTATCACCTACAAGTTCACCACCGAACCGATCCTCCAGGCGCTCCAGATCCCGTACGTCCGCGCCAGCCGTCCCGAGGAAACTAAAGAAGTCATCGTGGGCGCAAAGCTCTCTACTTTTCTCTGGCAGCATCCGGTGGCGGTTTTGCTTTCCGGCGAGGTGCTGCGCGACTGAGGGAGAAACGATGAAACGATTGGACTGCCTGAGCGTGTTGGGGCCGCTCATCAAAGATG
>DATIEH010000496.1:0-2040 GCA_035455905.1 Binatia bacterium
CAGAATTTCGTTAGCTACCCGGCGTCATCGCTAATGCAAAAAACAAAAGAAAAACCCGTTCGGCTCGACCTGGCATAAAGAAAAAGAAATCAAAAACAAACAAGTCACGAAAAAATCAGGACGCCGGCTCGATCCAAGAGACCGCCCCTCCGCGACGCGAACATTTTCACAAAAAGAATCCAACTAAAGTTGTATTCACTTCTTCAGTGAATTGGTCGATTTTGAGGGTACACGGCTTGCTCTAGTGTAATGAAACGCCGATCGTACCGCGCGGTTGTGTAGGATCAACGATCTTCGCGATAAGGAGTCCAGCTTTCCGATTTGTCGCCGCGCATTCGGGAGCACAACGACAATTTCACAACCGAATGCGATTCATCGACAAACATGTCACCAGCCCATTCCTCCATAAGTTAGCGGCTTTCCGGCGCAGCCCATTCGCCCTCTTTCAGCTCATGGATGCGACGACCGGCGACCTGTCGGAAACACCGATCATCGTCGAGCCCATAGGCAGTGGTTTCTTACTCGCTCTACCGGACGGACCCGATGCCGAATGGTACGCCGAGATTCTCGCCGCAGGTCACTGTACACTGCGCTGGCATGGTCGGATCTATGAGTTAGACAGGCCGAAATCGGTTGACGCAAAAACCGCCCTACGAGCGTTCCCTCTGCCCGTAAGGCTGATCCTGCGAGCGCGTGCGACCAAGCATTTCCGAATGATGACCGCTCAGATACGCAGAACTGAAACATCGCTTCAGTCGCCCGTACGGTGACATGCGAACATAGTCTCGTAGCCCTGCCGACCCACGAATTCGCCGTCTCACAGAACAGCGCTGCGTGAGAACGCCTCCGCACTCTGTGCATTCTTATTTATGCTAATTCTTTTCGCCCTGCTTCTCAGTTCTCGTAACCACGTACAGGTCGATCCGCACGATACATTGCAAGTTTCTTCGTGGCACCGGCCTTGCTCTAGGACTAATTGCGTAGAGCATAAAACCGGAGGAGGGCCGACCAATGCGAAAGCTTAGTGTGATTCTACTGAGCGCGACGGTTACTTTACTGACTACGGCGCTGGCGTCCTTTGCGCAACCCCGTCCGGGGATGATGTGGCGAGGAAGTGGCGGATGGGGACCGGGAACAGCGTACAACAAAATGTACGATCCAAAAACAGTCGAGACGGTGTCCGGCGAGGTCGCGAGCATCGATCGGATTACACCAAACAAAGGAATGACTCCCGGAATCCACATGAACGTGAAGACCGATAAAGAGACGATCTCAGTACATCTTGGACCGGTTTGGTATATCGAGAATCAAGACGTAAAGATCGCACCGAAGGATAAAATTGAAGTCAAAGGTTCGCGCGTTACCTTCGGCGGGAAGCCGGTGATCATCGCTGCAGAAGTGAAAAAGGGAGACGAAGTCCTGCAGCTACGCGATGAGAGCGGTTTTCCGGTGTGGAGCGGCTGGCGCCGACGCTGAATTTTGCCGCCCGCGAGTCGATTCAGTTGTCATTATCCCGGCCGCTGTTCTGATCTGGCTCGCGACTGTGTTTGGATTGTTTGCCAAACGCGGATAGATTGTTGGCTCTGAGGAGATTGCTCATGAGCTTTCGAAAAATTCTCATTGCCATTGACGAGAGCGCCTTTGCGGCGCGAGCTGCGGATGTGGGTTTTGATTTGGCGCGATCCCTCGGCACCGAGGTCGCGCTGATTCACGTCGTCGATCCCTCGCTGGAGGCCTATGCTCCGGAGGGCGGGATTCCAGTCAATGAACTCGTCACTATGGCACAGCAGGACGGCAAACGGCTTCTTGCCGCCTTCAGTCAACGCGCCGCCTTGCAGCCGCCGCCCCTTGAATTCACCCATGTCGGGAAAACTGCGAGTGAGATCGTCAAGGCAGCTAACGAGTGGCCTGCGGATCTGATTGTTATCGGCAGTCATGGGCGCGGCGGAGTTGAACGGTTGTTGTTGGGTAGCGTTGCCGAGGCGGTGACGCGCCACGCCCCTTGCCCGGTTTTGGTCGTTCGCGGCGACGAGTGATCAT
>DATIEH010000497.1:0-2363 GCA_035455905.1 Binatia bacterium
CGCCAAAAAACAAGGATTGCCTATTCTCGTAAACATCGCGCAATTGGGAATTCCTTATCCGCAACTCGTTATCGAAACTACGGATCGTTTGAATCGCGAGAATCCTAGGCTCGTGAAGGGTTTTCTCAAGGGTTTTATTGAGGCCATTTACTTTGGCGCCAGATATAAAGATGAGACCAAAAAGATCATCACTAAACATCTAAAAATCTCCAATCCGGAAATTCTCGACGCTACGTACGAGAGCTTCATCAAAGTGACGGACTATAGCGCCGAACCCAATCTCGACGGCATTCGCAACGCGATTGACGAAGTCGCGCTGCGCGTCCCCGCGGTGAAAACCAAGAAACCCCAGGAGTTTATCGATTTGCGGTTTTTAAAAGAATTGCAAAGCGAAAAATTTTTTAAGCGGTTGGAAAATTGAACCTGTCGCAACGAAACGATATTTCCCGCTCAAGCGTAACGCCGGCTGACCCGCCTTATAACTTCTCTATTGAATTCGTTCGACTCATTCGCTATAAACCAAGCGCCATGAGGCGCGCGTGAAGCTTATCCATTCGGGTCTCGCAACTGTACTGGCGGTTGTCCTCCTAGCGCTTTTGGCCTCCCCTGTTGCTCTTTTCGCTGTCGATCAACCCATCGTCGGCATTGCCGGGCCGGCCATCAACATGATCTACTCTTTCATCGCCAGGGACGCGGGGCTTTTCAAAAAGTATGATATCGAGCCCAAGCTCGTTGTCTTCGACTCCGGTTCGGTTTTGGCCCAGGCGGCCATGGCAGGTGACGCCAAGATTTCGGTCACCTCGGGACCCGTGACCATCGCGTCGCGCACCCAAGGCGGAGACGCTATCGTGATAGCTAGTTGTGTGAATACGCCGCCATACAGCATCGTCACCGCCAAGAGCATTACTCGCTGGGATCAACTCAAGGGAAAACGGGTCGCCATGAGCCGCTTCGGCTCGGGCACAGACACTTCGCTCCGCCTGGTGCTGAGAAAATTTGGCATCGATGCCAAGGATCTCATCATTCTTCAGCTCGGCACCCAGCCGAGCCGCTATCAGGCGCTGCTCGCCGGCAACATCGAGGCGACGATCATTTCGCCGCCGCTGGATTTAATGGCGAAGAAGGACGGTTTTAACATTTTAGTCAGCATCCCGGATCTTAAAATTCCTTATCCGCAACAAACGCTCGAAACCACCGACCGCTTTGCGCGCGAACATCCGCAGATAGTCAAAAATTTTCTCAAGGGATACATTGAGGGCGTATACTTTGCCGCCAAGAATAAAGAGCATACCCTAAAAGCCATCCTTAAATATTTGAAGACGTCGTCAGATCCTGAGATTCTCGACGCGACGTATAAAAGCTTCGTGGAGGTAACCGACTACAGCGCTCGCCCGAACCTGGAGGGCATTCGCAACGCCATGGACGAGGTCGCGTTAAGGCTTCCGGCGGTAAAAAATAAAAAGCCGGAAGACTTCGTCAATACGCGGTTTTTACTAGAGCTGGAAAAGGAAGGCTTCTTTAAATCGCTCAGCAGGTGAGCTCTGTGCTCTTCGTTGAGCGCTCGGTAACTGAGCGGGTGCCTGGATTACCTTCATCCAGACGCTGCTCAGCTCGTGCAAGTTTAGAAATCGCTACCTGGCTCGTTGCTTTGGGGCTGCGTCGCTTCTGCCTCCCTTAGCTTTTTCGGCTTTTCGACTAACATACGCAGTCCGGTTATCACGAAAATCCCGGCTAACAATGCGTAAGAAATTAGATCCGACATCCTATTGCCCTCCGTTGATTCGATTTCGTGCTTTGCACGAGTAGCAGGTGCGGAGAGGCAAAAAGCAAGCCACTACCTTCATCGTCTAAGTGTTTGGAATCAAAGCAAGCGAAACAGAGTAAGCGCAGCGTGCGCTCACTTTTGTGCAGAATACCGAAGCATTTCGGCGCTGCATCAGTGGCAGCTCTTAGGCGGCCTACTACCCAATCGCAGCGCGACTCGGAACAGCGTTGCGCGCTGAGCTTCGTTAGCACTTCGAAGGCAGGTCCCGCGGTTGTCGTTGTCTTCCTTATCGATGAATCGCATTACACGCCCAGAATGTGGATCACCCATCGAAGATCTGTTAGTGTAGCGCTCGTCATTCTCCATCGCACTAAGCACTATACTGATCGAAAACTGTCCATGCATTGCTCGAAATGGTAACTGCCGGCCCGCCGAGCTCAACGCAACCTCGCGGCGAAGAAGATGTTTCTGTAGAGCACGCGCGGGCGATTCACGAGCGAGTACTCACTCTCGACAGTCACATCGACTTTGCTCCGGCTGACTTGATTTCGGAGCGCAACTACACACAGCGTCTCGACACCCAGTTTAACTTACCGAA
>DATIEH010000498.1:0-4155 GCA_035455905.1 Binatia bacterium
CGCACCGGGATTGATCGCGATGTATTCAATCTCGAATGCTTTCAGGAGATCAACTACAACATCCGAGCCCCATTCCGCGCGCGGCTTTTCGATTTTCTGTGCTTTGGCCATAATCTTTATCTTTTCTTAGCGAACGAAAAGCAGATCTTTCACTTGTTCAGGATGACATACGTGGTGGTTCTGAGCCCAAGCGAAGCATCTGATTGCTTTGTCCCCTTTCATCTCTTTGGGATGTCCATTCCGCGCTGCACCGCCGGGCGATCCGATATAGCATCATACCAGCGCTTGACGTGGGGAAACTCTTCGAGCTTGACGTGGTGCATTTCGTGGCGCCAAACCCAAGGATAAGTGGCAATATCTGCAAGCGAGTATTCTCCGGCTAAATACTCCCGCTCGCCGAGCGCTTTTTCCAGCACGCCATAAAGCCGCAAAGCTTCTTTGTGAAAGCGTTCGATAGCGAAGGGAACTTTCTCTTCGAGGCGGTAAAAATAATTCGCTTGGCCGAACATGGGCCCGACTCCGCCCATCTGAAACATCAGCCACTGAATCACGGTGTAGCGCTGGCGCAAATCCGCCGGCCAGAGCTTGCCCGATTTTTCCGCCAGATACATCAAAATGGCTCCCGATTCGAACAGCGTAAAGGGTTTGCCGTCAGGCCCGTCGGGATCGATGATCGACGGTATTTTGTTGTTCGGGTTGATCGCGAGATATTCCGCTTTGAACTGATCCCCTTGGCCGATATTGATCGCGTGCACTTCGTAGGGCAGACCGATCTCTTCCAGCATGATCGAAACTTTTTTTCCGTTCGGTGTTCCCCAGGTATAGAGCTGAATCATCCCCTAATCCCTTTCGGTAGCAGTTTGTGATGCGACAACGCGCGCGCTCGCCCAAACGATAAACACGGAAACAACGAGACATGCAAGCGATACCCAGAACGGAACTGCATAGCTTTTTGTGACATCGAAGAGAAAGCCGCCAAGCCACGCGCCAACGGCTCCGCCGAGCCCGATGCTGAAAGTGAAATACCCGAAGATCGCGCCAAAGTGCTTGCCGTGAAAAATATCGGCCGAGATCGCCGACAGAACCAAGGCGCGCGAGCCTTGTCCGAGTCCGTAACAAACCGCATAGGTATAGAGCAACCAGGGCGCTGTAGCATCATGCATAAACAGCAAAGCCAAGATTCCGACCGCGGAGATGATTTGTACCCAGGTAAAGACCATTTGCCGATTCATCACATCGGCAAGGTAGCCGAACAGAATACGACCACCGATGCTGATCACGCCCATCAAACCGAAAATGGATGCAGCGAAAACCTTGGCGTACCCGACATCAACGGCATGGGCGATCTGATGCGTGACAATGACTTGATTGCCCATGCTGGCTAAGGTGCGCGCAATGAAAAGCAACCAAAAGGCGGAATTGGTCAGTGCGCGCTTTACGGTCCACTCGGTCTGTTGAGTTTGCTTGGCCGCTGTTTGCTCCTGCCTCGGCCCTTTTGCCGAAGGATTCAAACTCCGTGGCATGAAAAGTTGTACGGGCGGAATCACTAGCAAGATTGTAATCGCGGCCAGTCCAACGTAAGCCGCCGACCAGCCCCATTTATCGATCATGAGCTGGGTCAACGGCACGAGCATGACGATGCCTACGCCTCCTCCCGCCCAGGCGATACCGAGCGCGGTACCCCGTCGTTCGGGAAACTCACGTGAAATAATCGCCACGTGCGGCACCATGCCGATCAGTGCGATCCCCGCGGCGCTGACAATCCCGATCCAAAAATAAAACTGCCAGAGTGCGGAAACCGTCGAAGCGAAACCCAATCCGATTGCGAGCACCAAACCACCCGAGATCAGTGTCCTGCGGCCACCGAATCGATCGATTAACCCTCCGGCCCATGGCAAACATGCGCCTTCAAAAATAATCGCCAGTGAAATCACTCCCGCCGTTGCTGCCCGCGACCAGCCGAAGGCGTCTAACATCGCCACGAAAAAAACACCAAACGTCCCGTGCAAACCACGGCCGACGCCGATGTGAAGAAACGCGAGCGCGACCAGACCGTAACGTCTGAGCATGCTCGTCCACGATGCTGTGCTTTGAGTCATCGATTCGTCGGATTATGTATTGTGCAGACCGGTTTTGATTCGCATGCCGGCGCTGTATCAAACTGGAGATGGAGCGCCTTTGCCGCGCATGGCTGAAGTGGACATGGCGACGAGGGCCATTATGGAGCCGATGAGAAAACTGAAATTCATCGCTTGGACAAACACCGTGGGGTTCGCCGGCGTCGGCGTTGCTCCCGGATCCGCGCTGTAGTAGCGAAACGCAGCGGTGAGCAGGAGCGTGCCCAGCGAAACTCCAAAGGTGCTGCCTAGCCCGAAGACGACATATATTGCGCCGGTCGCCACCCCTCGATGCTGCGGCGGCACGGAGTTAATCATAGCCGTATGATTTGAGGTAAAAAACAGCGCCGTCGCCAACCCCCACAAGGCCAGAATGCCCACCGCCGTCGTCCAGTGAGAATCTGTGCGTAAGAAAGAGCCGAAAAATCCGGCCCCGGCCAGGAACAGAATGCCCAGCGTTGCCGGCATTCGCGGGCCTACCTTATCGACCGCCCAGCCGACAAGCGGTGAAAGCGTTACCGTGAATACCGGGGCACTGATGAACAGTAGCCCGATAAATGAAGGAGCCAAATGCAAAACGTCCTGAAGATAAAAGGGCAAGACGAAGCCGATCATCACTTGCGACACACCGACCAGCAGCAAAGCCAAGCTGCTCAACGTAAACATCCGAATCCTGAAAAGTGACAGGTCGAGTATCGGGCTCGAAGCCTTGTGTTCTCGGAAAAGAAAAGCGCTGAACAGCATGAGAAATACGGCCACAAGCGCAGCCCGCACAGCGCCGCTCAACGATTCCATGATCCGATGATCGACGCAGGCGACGAGTGCGACGGTGGCGCAGATAAGCAGCACCGCGCCAAGATAATCGATCGTGCCGTTGGCGTCGGCAATGACCGATGTTTCTGGCGCGTTTCCTTTCCAGCGGTTGATCAAGGTCAGAACGATGCCCGCCATGGCAATCGGGATCAAGAAAAAAAACACTGCGCGCCAATGAACGTAGTCGATCAGCAGACCGCCGATGCTCGGTCCGATCAGCACGCCGGAATGAAACGCGGTGGTCATAAAGCCTTGGGCTCGTCCGGCCGATTCCCTGGGCAACGCTTCCATTGCCAGCGCACGCCCCTGCGATTGCGTCATTGACGCTCCGACACCTTGAAACAGGCGGAAGGCAATAAGCTGACCCACGTTCTGTGCAAGCCCACATAGCAGCGCGCCTACGGAGGAAACCACGAGCCCCAATCCAAAAAGTGTGTGGCGGCCATAAACGTCGCCGATCCGGCCAAAGATCAAGGAAAGACTGATCTGGGATATTTGATAGGCGATGACTGCCCAGCTAATGCCGACGATGGTTGTTTCCAAACTAGTCGCAACCGTCGGCAGGGAAACCGAAAAAATCCGACTCGAGGTGCCCGCTAAGAAATTTCCCAGCGCGGCATTGATGAGCAGCAGCCAATTGGTGCGGGGGTCCATGCGTCAGTGGCTCGAGCGCGGCAAGAAATTGTTCACGAGCCGAGCGCGCACGCACGCAACCTGCCCCGGTCCAACTCTCTCGCTCTACCAGTGCTTTTCTAACAGCTGAATGCAAAACTCAAGCGCGGCTTCGACTGCTGCACGGGAAATCGCTCCTGCCTCAATCTCAATTTTGCGCTGTTGATGAATTTTCTGCAGCGCAATTACTTCTGACGGAGTAATCAGGTTCTGGACAATTGCCGCAGAAATAAGCGCTGGCAGCGGCTCCACCGACCATGGTGAGCGTTTCAAACGAGCCTTGAGCCAATCCTCGACCGCTTGGTCGCACAAAATAATCACATCCGTGGGCGAAAGCGTACCCGTCGACCAACCACTTAGGGCTCGCGCCAGCGTCCGTATCGCCCGCCCTTCGGCCGAATGATGGCCTTTGATCCGCTCTTGCTCGACCAAATTGGCCAAGATCGCTTTGGCATCGAAAGACATCAGCACCACCTGTAGATAACTTACCACGAACTCATTGGAGGGCAGAGGCGATCAAAGGACAGAAATTTTCACCACGAAGTGATTCATG
>DATIEH010000499.1:0-22691 GCA_035455905.1 Binatia bacterium
CTCACTGTAACTCGCCCCTTCGGGCTTGAGCACGCTCTGGAATAAAACTATTTGACGGACGGCGCAAGCGCCAAATTCAAAATCGTTCAAGTTGTCGATTTCCTGGCGCAAGTTTTTTGCCGGCCGGCTACCCTCGCGCCAACGGCCAATCGTTAGATGGGGAGTGAAAGCTCTGTTTTCTGGCGTAAACCCCAGCGGCATCAACGCCGATTCGATCTCTGCCGCCAATTGCACCAATCGATTGCCGGTCAATCCAACCCACAATATTTTTGGACGTCTGAAGTCGGGGAATACTCCCAAACCTTTAGCACTTATGGTGCAGGGCGAAAAGAGGCCCAGCGGATGCGTGAGCGCTGCGGCGATAGGTTCGACTTGCGATTCTGCAATATTGCCGAGGAACTTGAGCGTCAGGTGAAGGTTTTCTTGTTTCACCCAGCGAATGTCAGTTATACGCGATTTTAGAATTCCTATGACATTGTAAACTTTTTCGATGACACGATCATCGAGGTCGATGGCAATAAAAGCGCGAATCACGATCTATTTTAAAAGAGCGAGGCGGAGCCAATTGAGAGCAGCCTGCGAGGTCGCGAGGATAATGCGCTCGCGATCGCCGTGAAAGTGGAACAATCTGGCTTCATGATTTTTTGCTTGTGCGATGCTGATCCAAACCGTGCCCACGGGTTTTTCCGGTGTGCCGCCACTGGGCCCGGCGATGCCGGTTACGCTTAGACCGAAGTCCGCGCCGGTTCTCTCGCGAATGCCGCGTGACATCTCAAGGGCGGTCTCTCGGCTAACGGCGCCGTATTTCTCCAGAGTCGTCGGTCTAACGCCGAGAAGCTTGATTTTAATCTCATTGGCATACGACGTAGCGCCTCCCAAATAGTAGGCCGAGCTCCCCGCGATGCGCGTGATGCGATGACTAATTAAACCTCCCGTGCACGACTCGGCCAAAGCCAGCGTTTGCTGTCGTTCAAGAAGCAGTTGACCAACTTGTTCCTCGAGGGTTGTATCGCCTTCAGCGTAAATGTGGGGTCCAAGTATCAGGCGAATTTTTTCGCACGTTTCGATAAAGCGTCGTTGCTCTTCGCCGCCGCCAGTTGCGATCACCCGGAGCGTCAGGTCGGGATAGTGAGCGCGAAACGAGAGTTTGATCCCTGGCTCCCACCCGACGGGTTTAACGAGTTCGTCGAGTTTGGACTCGGTGAGGCCGTAAACCTTAAATGCCTTTGAAAAGAGTTGATTTTCTTGCCCGTGCGTCGCCATTATCCAGGGCATAACCGTTTGATCGAACATTGCCGTCATTTCTTGTGGAACACCGGACAGCCATGAGAGAGTCTTATTTTCTCCTAGGCTGACGCGAAATCCCGGCGCAGTACCCACGGAATTGGGAAGAATTTCTGCTCCCTGAGGAAACAGCGCCTGCTTAAGATTATTTGCTGTCCACGGGATACCTCGTACCTCGAAACGTTTTCTGAGCGCCGCAGCAATTTCTTCATTCTGTACCAGTGGGCAGCCAAGGAGCTCCGCAACTACCTCTGACGTTAGATCATCCGCCGTCGGCCCAAGCCCGCCAGTTCCTATCACGACCTCCCCTAAACCAGCAGCTTGCCGCATAGCCCACAGTAACTTTTCCCGGTCATCACCGACTTTCAATACCGCTGTGACTTTGATGCCGATGGAAAAAAGCCGGTCAGCTATGAACACCGAGTTTGTATCAACGACTTTGCCGGTGGTGAGTTCGTCGCCAGTGCTAAGAATTGCAGCTGTTTTTATCATGACAAGTGGCTCTTACTCTGGATACCAGAAAAGTAGAACCAGGAAAATCTACGCTGGCGAAGCGAGGAACGGTCTCGCGAAAACCAGCACTGCCGCAGGGCCCAATCAAAACGGGTACTAGGACTGAGGCAAGGTGGAAAGCTCGACCAAGTAGGTTTGGGTCTGGCTTTCGAAGAGCTTCTGCAAGGAAGGCTCGATGCTTTCTTCGGCGGGAAAATCTACACTGAGGGGATTAATGTATTGTTGATCCTTGTAGAGCTCGAAATGTAAGTGAGGACCGGTGCTTCTCCCCGTGGAACCGACGTAGCCGATGATTTGTCCCTTGGTCACCGCCGCTCCGGCTTTAATCCCCGGCGCAAAACTGTCGAGATGGGCATAGCGGCTCATGTAGGTGGTGTCGTGAGTAATGTCGATCGCTTTCCCGTAGCTGCCATTCCAGCCTGCCTCCGCGATCACGCCATCGCCAACGGCGCGAACCGGAGTGCCGCGCTGGGCGGCGAAATCGACGCCGGTATGGGGCAGATTGGTTTTTAAAATAGGATGAAATCGCGATTCGGTGAAGTGGGAGGTAATACTGGTAAATTCAAGCGGGAAACGCAAAAAGGATCGGGCGAGGCTTTGACCCTCAAGATTGTAATAATTTCCTTCGCCGTGTTGTTTTTCAAAGTAAATCGCAGTCAGCTTTTGTCCGGCATTGATGAGCTCGGCAGCTAAAATGCGCAGCGCCGATTTCGCCTGCCCTTTCCGGCTACGCTCTTCGTAGAGAATCTTGAAGGTATCGCCTTGGTGGATGTCCTTTTCGATATCTATGTCCCAGGTAAAGATATCAGCCAATTGTGAAAGCAGCGCAGGTTGCAGGCCGACCCGCCGACCATCCTCAAAGAGCGATGTCTCGACCGAGCCACTGGCGGTTTTTACTTCAACATCATAGGGCTTTTCGCGTTTCTGAAAGAGAATGCCCCGAACACCTTTTTCCCATGCCAATGTAGAAGCATCGTCCTGATCCAATTCCAGGGCTTTCAATTGGCCAGGAATCAGCTGGTTTTGCCGCCGCAACGTCGGTTTGGCGAAGTAGAGGTGGATGTCACGACCTGCCGGTAAGGTTTGTCGACCCAAATCACGGCCGATTGAGCGGCTCCACAACTGTCGATCGGCGGCGGAAAGGCCATAGCGCGCTAAAAATTGGGCGACGGTTTCTCCAGCGCGTACGCGGTCGGTCATGTGCTCGCGTCTTTCCAACAGGTCCGGGAGCGTAGAAAAAGGTGAGCGAAAAATCGGTTTGGACTCGCGCGCGGTGCCGGGGCGATTGGAAACGGGTCCGGGGTTGGATTTAGCCTTGGCCGTTTCCTTGCGGACAGTCTTTTGCTTTGCTGCGTGTGCTTGGACGAAATTGATCAGCAGTACGGCCAGAAAGGTAGCCAGCCAGGAAAGGTTTCGGATATGAGAAGTGAAAACTCTAGTCGGCCCTATCTGCGGGTGAGCAAGCATCGCGCCCCGATTGTTGAGTAAATCCAAGTGCATAGTCAATAAGCTTTCCAACTAATAGACCGTTTTCGCTTGCCCTGTCAACCCAAAAATCGGGCCATCAGCATTTTAAGGAACTTCCTGGAAACCGATGGCAATTCTAATCGGGTTCGCTGTAGGCGAGCTTTCTTAGGGCAATTTCCACTAAAAAAAGACAGAGGGCCAATATAATGAACGGCTGCTTGACCGGCTGATAGGTTTTCGTGACGGTCGTCTTGGATTGGCTTTCGACGGATCGAGGATTGACCTCACCTCCCGTTGCTTCGGCCAAGCGCGTCAACAGTTGATGGTTGAATTCCGGACGGGGTATTTCGCTGCTCAAATCATAGGAAAGCGTATACCCGATGGGCGGGAACGGGATTGGCCGGCCGTTTCGATCCTCCGTGATATCGATTCGGTAGTCGCCGGTCTGCGAGATTGGTAGCGGGGTTTGATAATGCCCTGGCGCGAGTCGTCTGAGGACTCCGTCTCGTTTGATACCCTTGCCGTTGACGACGAACTTGTACTGGCTGTTGGCGCTCACTTCATCATATATGGAAAGGTCGAGGATAGGACCGGTTTCAGCGTAATTGACGCGTACCTCGTGGGCCGGAACCAGGTTTTCCTCGGGTGGACTCAACCAATCCAGGAGCCGACCCCAGAAAGTCTGCAAGCTACCCCATTGAATCCAGTTTCTGCTCCAACGGCCTTCCAGATCGGTCGTCAGTGCGATCGATTTGCCGCGGCCATAGTGCCAAGAGGCCAACAATGGCAAACGGCGCTCCTGTCGGACGACCGTTAGATCCACTTGGGCGTTCTTCTTGAGTTCGGTTTCCATATAACCAAGGACCGATGGGTAAGCGCGTGCCCCGAAGCCGGCGAGAAGCTCCGAGCCACGTTCCTGATATGGCGTCCAGGGGCCGTCGTTTTGCTGCTCATCCTTTGACTTGTCCTGCAGCTGCTCCAGGACAATCTGTGGGAGGGTCGAAGGGTCTGTCACGTGGTGAAATAATCCACCGCCATACTGGCTGATACGTTTCATGATCCGGACATCAGCCTCGGAGCTGATTGCGATTGTGGAGACGGTGATCTTTTGGTCGTTTTTCATTGCGCTTACCAGGTCAACCAACTCGCCCTGACTGCCGCGAGTGACTCCATCGCTAAACAAAATTATATGTTTGCGCGAGGCATTTACACGCTCGAGCTGCCGCTTGGCTTCCAGCAACGCCGGCAAAAAATAAGTCTGGCCACCTGGTTTTAGCCGATCGATTTGCGCCCCAATGACGCTTCGAAGGCGTGCCATTGTCTCCAGATAGACAACCACAAAGGGAGAATCGTCAAAGCCAATTACCCCTAGCAAGTCGATATCGCGCAATTGCTTTGCGACGGCTTTGGCAGCTTCCTTGGCATAAACGATCCGATTTTCATCGCGCATACTGCCGGATTTATCGATCACTAGCACGACGGCACGGTTTTTCTCTTCCGGTTTGGGCGGTTCCTTTGGCTCCACCGGCAGGATTTTTTCGATTGGAGTCTGACGGTAACTCGAGGGCGCAAAGCTATTATCGCTGCCGAGCATCATGAAACCGTTGCCGTCCGACACGTGGCGTTCGACTGCCGCAAGATATCCAGGCGCGAAACGTTCTCGTTCTGGGTTGTTAAAGACCAGGACTTTATAGCCGTTCGGAGGGGGCGCGGTTTCCGGAGTACGCACCGTGACGTCGAGGCCGTGGCGCCTGATGATCTCCTCGAGATATCGGCCAGCGCCGCTATGGCCATTGATTAGCAAGGCTTTAGCCTTGGAGCGAATACTGACCCATGCGACGGCGTGATCGTCTGACAAGTAGCGGTCGGTCTCTGGATCGCGCGCGCTGAAGCTCGCTTGAAACGCAGTCAGGCCGCCTTCCGCTGGTGTGACCTGATAATTGAAAGTTTGACTTCCAGGCGTCAGCTTAACGACCTCTGTCTTGAAGGATTGGCCGTTGCGAGCGAGAGTCAACGTGCCTGATATGGTGCGGTCATTTTGATTGTCGAGAACTACTTTGAGGTTTAACGTTTCGGCGCTGTTTCCCTGCGTGGGCGCCAGCACTTTAGTGACCGCAACGTTTTGAATCGCCGGTCGGCCCGCTGGCACTATCGGATAGATCTTGATTCCCGCAGCAGCGGCGGCGGGCAGAAGGCGTTCGACATTTCCTTGCGTTTCCCAACCGTCGGTAAATAGATACAGGTCTCGAGTAGCGGGAGGGAGCTGTAAGACAGAATTGAGAAGGTTTTCGAGATTGGTTTTGTCCGGGTCCGCCCCCGCGGACCGTGATTGAGCGGCGTCGTCCAATAATTCACGACCGTTTGAACTCGCAATAGGAGCCGAACCAAAAAGAAACACCCGATCGTTGCTGGTGGGGGTGGGAGCAGCGCGCGTGGTTTTCATCCATTCGCGCATCGACGGTGGAATACTCCTGGAGATATCGTAAGCGAAAATTCGCTCCTGGCTGTGCGATTCCTCGCCGGTGGTTTGCGGATCGGCGAGCGTCACGATCACGAGTGCCAGAATTAGAGTGCGGCCGATTACAATCGCCAATCGGCGGTCGCTCAAACGAAACCAAAGGAGCGGCAATGCGATCAACAGCCAAAGAAAATACGGTTTGGCAAATACAATTTGCGAAAACGAAGGGATTTTCATCATGAGCTTAGGCCGGTTGAACAGCGCGGCGGCGTACCATTAGACGTCTCATACGGGGACTGATGAACCATTCCAAAAAGAACAATAACAATGAGGTGATCAGCAGATAGGGCCAGAAAGTAAACATGGCCGAAGAGGTTCCCGGCGCTTTAGCGATATCATGGAGGTCGATCCGGCTCGGGGTCCGCAGGTCAGACTCTTGCTCGTCGGCTAGATTGCGCGCGAACCAGCGCGTTTCCCGGCCATGGCGCCATTCATATAGGCCTTGCTCGTAAGTATCTTGAAACACAGTGGCGCGACCGTTTAGCGCAATCTTTTTTCCCGCTGGGGTCACAAGAGTGTCACTCGCCTCCACAGTGCCGAACGTGATTGGCTCGGCTGTGCCTTGAGCTTTGGTCCCGGCGCTATCCAAAAACCAGTCAAGCAGATTCAGAGTAAAAATAGACATCGGCAAATTCTCGCGACCCAGGTAAGGCAAAGGATCAAATCCGAGAAACAGATAGTTAGCACCGCGGTGTTCGAGGGCGAACGCCAAGGGACCGTTCGGACTATCAATGATGATATCCCCAGCCGTTTTGGGTTTCAGCGGCCGCGCGTACGTCGGCCGAAACAGACTGAAATTTATGTAGCGGGTCAATTCATGGGGCTCGCGCCAGCTTGAGACTTGCACCGTCCCGACAGGAGCACCGGATTCGACAATGGAGTTGCGTTCAGGCGGAAGAATAAAAAGACTGGGATTATCTGGTAATGTTGCAGGCGCGGCGAAATGGAATACTTCCAAACCATAGTCGCTGCGAACGGCTTTCCCGTAATCGGCCGGAGAAACGACGTCAACCGTAACGCCAGGAATGGATTTGAGGCTTGCGGCTGCTTGCGGCCGGGGTGTGATGGCGAGAATGCGAAGATTTCGCGAAGCTGGTGCAACAGCATAGCGCCGGTTGTCCAGAGGTAAAGCGTCGGCACCTTCGAGCTCAACCTCATAGGCCGGGTGCGCGGCAAAACCCTCGAACACCACCGTGGCCGCATTTTCAGCTCGGGCATTGACATCGCGGCTTGTGAGAGTTGTCCCGTTGGCCTTTAGCGCGACTCGAAGCTTTTCATCACGGCTGGAAAAATTGCTGATGGTGGCGCTTGCTTCGAGATGGGTCGCGGCAATAGACGAGCGGCGCACATCGAAGGCAGTGACGGCGAGATTGGGTTGCGCTTTTCCGACCGAGATGACCCGAGTTATAGCGCCTTGGCTGCCCGCCGGATGATCCGTCATCAGATAGATGCGCTGATAATTCTGCTCGTGCGCCAAAGCGCCAAGACTCTGGTCGT
The DNA here is from genome assembly GCA_035455905.1 of Binatia bacterium. Lineage (GTDB taxonomy): Bacteria > Desulfobacterota > Binatia > UBA9968 > UBA9968 > DP-20. The sequence continues at coordinate 7,280 of DATIEH010000499.1, forward strand.
AATCGATGGGCGCGTCGGCAAGATCATAAGCTTTTATACCGGCAATGACTCGATTGGCTTGGACCGTCGCTAGCGGTTCGGCATTCACTCTCTGCAGTCGCGGCGTGGTCGTATAGATATCGACTCGACCGGCGCTACCGAGTTCTTGCGTCAGGCTTTCTGCCTTTTGTTGCGCCAGTGTTAACCTCGTTTTGCCCTCTTCGAGAGCCTGCATGCTTGCCGAGTTGTCCAGCACAATGGCAATTCTGGTCGGACGGACTGAAAAAACCGGCTCGCTTAGGGCCAAAATCAACAATGTCAGGAGCAGCAACTGAAGGAAGAAAACCGGCGGCAAATGGATGCGTCCCCATGGTCCGCGGCTCGTGGGGGTTCCTGATTGTGTGAAGAGGATTAAGCTTGAAACCGTCAACCGGCGGGGACGCTTTTTGGTCAGATACGGGATCAGCAGGAGGGGGAGCGCTAAGAAGCCGAGTAAGGCCGTGGGATTTAGAAATTCCATGGTTACTTAAACAGGCCGGTTGCTGGTAGGGTTGCGAAGATAAAGTCGCTCAGCTCACGGTCGGTCACGTAGAGTGAGTAATGGATTCCACTCTGATGGCAAAAGCTACGGATTTCTAGATTGTGATAAGCGAGCCGACTCTGATACTCGCGGCGCGAATCGTCACTCCATTCGTAATTGATTTCGCGCTTCGTTTCGCTATCGACCAGGGCCAAGCGCCCACGAGAAAACGGCGGATCCACTTCGGTGCGCGATAAGATCTGAATTGCCGAAATGTCTAGATTGAAAGCGCGCAGCAGGTTGAAGCCTTGCTGATAGGATGCGGCGGGCATGAGGAAATCGGAAATCACGATTGCCTTGCCAGGCCGGCGCAGACGTTTTAAATGCTCGCCGAGAGAAGGCCCAAGTTGCAGCAGGCCCGCGGGGCTCGCCGAAGTCGCGAACCCGATACAATCGGTCATGCGTCGCCGCCCGCGATAAAACGGCGAGGCACGGCCGCTCGAATTCTGTAACAGATGCAGCTTGACGTGATCCTGATTGGCCAGAATGACGTAGGACAATGCCAGCGCGACATACGTGGCGGGCAGAAATTTCTGCTCCGGCGACGGGAACGCCATTGACCCGCTTGCATCGATGAATATGTAGGCGAAGAGATCGACTTCCTCGCGAAAGACTTTGATGTAGAGACGATCGCTCCGTGCATAAATGCCCCAATCCAGATAACGAAGATCGTCGCCAGGCGCATATCGGCGATAATCGGCAAATTCCAAGCTGGTGCCGCGCCTCGGTGATGAGTAGCTACCGGTCTGTGAGCCGAGAAATTCTTTCCGTGTCCGCAGCCGGAGAGCCTCAAGCTGGGCCAGAAACTCGGGGGTGAAAGGCTCGGTCAACATGCTGAACTAAGCGTATTAGGTATGGTACCCAAAAATTTATTATAGATTAAGTGGACGCGGGACCAAAGCCAGAAGCGAATTGACAATGATTCGCCTAAATGCATTTAGGCATCCATTAACGCGAGCCGAAAAACTATGTTGCAAACGTCCGCAAGAATTTGACGATTCCAACGTGGCTTTCTGAACATGTGGTCGCAAAAAAGCAGATCGCCACATATCTGACGCACTTCGTGTTTGGTTTCGCCGCTGGTTCTGAGCGGCGACCATGAGCCCTAAAGCATGCGGCAATTTCGATTTAGTCCAGCCCTTCCAGAGCGGCCCGCAATTACACCCGGCGATGCCGTTATCGTTTTGGGTATTACGACGATCCTTTACGCGGGCGCCCGTCTTGCCCTGCATGTTCCGCAAGTAATCGCCGGCCCAGATATTTCACTCTCTCCTGCGGCATTGCCTTGGTATGTCCTGCTTTCAGTCGGACGCATGGCCATCGCTTACGTCTTGTCTCTGTTATTCAGTTTGTTTTACGGCTATGCCGCCGCGCGCAACCGCACTGCGCGGACGGTGCTCATGCCTCTGCTCGATGTTTTACAGAGCGTGCCGATCTTGTCTTTTCTGCCCATCGTTTTGCTCAGCTTGAGCGCTATTTTCCCACAAACTTTCGCCGCCGAACTTGCAGCGATTGTGCTCATTTTCACCTCGCAGGCATGGAATATGACCTTCAGCTTTTATCAGTCCATGACCACGATTCCGACAGAGATGCGAGAAGCGGCTGCGGTGTTTCGCTTCAATCCGTGGCTCCGGTTCAAAATCGTTGAACTACCATTCGCTGCAATTGGCCTGTTGTGGAACAGCATGATGAGCTGGTCGGGGGGTTGGTTTTTTCTCATGGCTTCCGAAATCTTCAATGTTGGCAGCCGTGATTTTCGTTTGCCCGGAATCGGATCCTATTTGCAAACCGCTGCCAACACGGGGAATCTCCGTGCTGTTGTTCTAGGCGTCACCGCCTTGGTGCTGGTGATTGTCTTCTCGATCAGTTGCTCTGGCGGCCGATGATTGCATGGACCGATAAGTACAAAGTAGAGATGGTCGAAGGCGATGAGCCGCCGCGCTCGTGGTTCCTCGATCTGATTTTACGATCCTGGATCGTCGAGCAATTCGGCGAGCGTGTGTGGCGGCCGTTCAGCGAATGGGTAGACCGAGCCTTTCAACGGCGCGCTGATGGTATCGTCGCAGCGCCGGAGCTGCGCGCTGAGGATAGACCTTCAAAGCTGGCGATGGTGATTTTCACTGGATTTAGCTTGTTAGGGTTATACGGAGGCTATCGGGCAGCAGACCTGCTGGCTACACTCGCTGCTTCGGCCTGGGCCGAATTGGCGAAAGGAATCATCGCCACGTTTGTCCGCGTTAGCGTTGCGCTGGCGATTACGTTGGTTTGGACGATTCCCGTCGGTGTTCTGATCGGAACCAACCGCAAGCTTGCAACCGTTCTTCAGCCAGTCGTCCAGGTCGTTGCATCCATTCCGGCTACTGCGCTTTTTCCTGTTGTGCTGATCGCGCTACTGCAAGTACCAGGGGGTTTAAACATTGCGGCCGTGCTACTCATGCTGATGGGAACACAGTGGTATCTTTTGTTCAATGTCATCGCCGGAGCCGCCGCCATTCCCAAAGACCTGCGTGATACGACGGATATGCTCCGACTCCCTTTGCTGGATCGCTGGCGTACGTTGATTCTCCCAGCGCTGTTTCCTTACATCATCACGGGCTCGATCACCGCTAGCGGTGGAGCTTGGAATGCGAGTATTGTCGCGGAGCACGTCGAATTTGGCGGCGAGACTCATGCAACGACTGGAGTGGGAGCGCTGATTGCGCAGGCGACCGGCACCGGAGATTATGCCTCGCTATTGGCGGGAACGCTGGCTTTAGTGTTTACAGTTATTTTGATCAACCGAACGTTTTGGCGTCAGCTCTATCGCTTGGCTGAACAACGTTATCGCTTGGAGTAATTGCGCCGAGTAGTCATGGAAACCGCAACAGCCATTAACGACAATAACTGTTTGTTAGAACTCCAGAACGTAAGCAAAGCCTATCGATTGGAGACGAAGCAATTTCTCGCGGTCAAAGACATTAATCTGCAAATCAGTCCTGATGAATTTGTCAGTTTGCTCGGACCATCCGGCTGCGGCAAGTCCACACTGCTGCGGATCATTGCAGGGTTGAACGCCGCGACTTCCGGCGTCGTTTCCTATCATGGGCAGCCATTGAGGGGCGTCAACCCTCACACCACGATCGTGTTTCAAACTTTTGCGCTTTATCTCTGGTTAACGGTACTGGAAAATGTGGAGATCGCGCTGAAGGCCCGTGGCATCCCGGTTGAAACACGTAAGGAGCGCGCGCTCAAACTGATTGACGTTGTCGGTCTGGATGGTTTCGAGTCGGCCTACCCGCGGGAGCTTTCGGGCGGTATGCGCCAAAAGGTTGGCTTTGCCCGCGCGATGGCTGTCGAGCCGGAATTACTTTGTTTGGATGAACCATTCTCAGCACTCGATGTGCTTTCCGCCGAGTCTCTGCGCGGGGAGCTAATGGAGCTCTGGCTCAAGAAGAAAATCCCGACGAAGGCGATTTTAATGGTCACCCACAATATCGAAGAAGCTGTGCTGATGGCCGACCGCATCGTGATTATGGGCAAGGACCCTGGACATATCGTAACGGAAATCCCGATCAAGCTTCATCATCCACGTCAACGCAAAGACACCACCTTCCAGAACATTGTCGATAAAGTGTATGCCGCCGTCGTCGGCGAATCTAAAGCCAAGGAAGAGGCGCTCGGCACACAACCGGGAGAGCCGGGCGTAACCAGAGCCTTGCCCAATGCGGAGCTCACTGCGCTTGCCGGTCTCCTGGAAAAGCTCGAAGAGGAGGGAGGCAGGGTCGACCTCTACCGGATCAGCGGCGCCTTGGTGCTAGAGCTCGATGATCTTTTACCGATTGTCGAGGCGGGAGAGCTTCTCGGTTTCATCACGGTGAACGAAGGCGATCTACTACTCGCTCCTCTTGGTAGGACATATGCCGATGCCACCATCCTCGCCCGCAAAGCGATTATCGCCGGACGGGTTCTGCGGCTGCCCATTATCGCCTGGATCTATGAGACGCTTCAGCATGACGACAATCACCGCGTGGCTTGGGATTACTTCCATGAGAAGCTGCAAGCTGATTTCGGCGACAGAGCGGAAGAGCAACTCGATATTGCCATAAGGTGGGGCCGAGACGCCGAGCTGTTTGCCTACGACGACGACGCGGCGGAACTCTATTTAGAGAGCGATCCTGGCAAAACCGCTGCGAGAAGCTTTGCTCTCACCGAGCTTTATGAGGCGTGGCCCGTGCTCTCCGTGCCGGAGCGAGTCGAAGGTTTCAGGCTACTCGAGCACGATGACGCCGAGAATTTCTTTCTCCACCTGAGCGCACGGGACAAGGCGGAACTGATTTCGGCTTTGTCCTTCGGCGAGCGACGCGTCTGGATGCGGCTCCTCGCCCCTGAAGAAGCACTGGATGTCATTCAAGAACTCCCTGAACCCGAGCGTGCTGGAATGCTATCCCTGCTCGATGACAAGAGCCGTAGAGGCGTCAAAGGACTCATGAATTTTATAGAGGAGCAATCACGGGGTTTGATCAATCAACAGTATGTCCGTTTGCGGCCCGATATGACCGTCGATGAGGCCGTAAGCTTTCTCCGCAGAGATGCACGGGATCGAGCGCAAATGACATATTACGCCTATGTCACCGACCCCGAAGAACGACTGCTAGGAGTGGTTTCTTTTAGGGACTTGCTGATTACACTCGGCGACAGAAAAGTCCAGGACGTGATGCGCACGGACGTGATCACAGCACCGGAGGATGTCGATGCAGCTGAACTCATGGGTCTTTTTCGTCGCTACAATCTGCAGATGATTCCTCTGTTGGATTCGGAGAGGCGGATCAAGAGAATGGTGACGAGAGAAGAAATTGGCGACGACGTTAGCGCTCGCGGCTAAACCGAAAATCTAGGCGGCATAGGTTATAGGATCTTTACAGCTTGCTTCTTGGAAGCCTTTCAAACGGATCTGACAGCTATCGCACCGACCGCATGCGTAACCTTGTGGCGAAGGATCATAGCAACTCCATGTCAAGCGATAGTCAACGCCGAGCTTGAGCCCCGCCTTAATAATTTCCGCTTTGTTCATCTTCAATAAGGGAGCGTGAACCTTTAAACGGCTTTTTCCTTCTACGCCGGCTCTGGTGGCGAGATTGGCCGTTTTTTCGAAGGCTTGGATAAATTCTTCACGGCAATCCGGGTAGCCACTATAATCGAGCTGGTTGGCGCCAAAAAAAATGTCCTGAGCTTCGATACGTTCGGCGAGGGCTAACGCAAATGCGAGGAAGATCGTGTTTCGCGCCGGCACGTAGGTGATGGGGATGCCGTGGGAAATCTCCGTCCCAGTTCTTCCCTTGGGAACTTCAATGTCATCGGTCAGGGCTGAGCCGCCGATGGAGCGCAAGTCAAAGGCAATCACACGGTGGGAGGCAAGGTTTAAAAACGCGGCAATTTGTTTGGCAGATTCGAGCTCTCGTTGATGACGCTGTCCATAAAGAAAGCTCAGCGCATGCACTTCGAAGCCTTGCTGCTTCGCTATGGCGGCGGCGGTGGCCGAGTCGACGCCGCCGCTGAGCAGAACCACAGCTTTCCTGGCCGGCATAACTTATGAGCCGGGCGCCTTGGTGCCTTCCATCGGATAACGCTTTTCGTACCAGCCGACGATACCCTCGTCGAGGACTTTCATATTGCGGTAACCGTTTTCGTAGAGAATGCCATAAGCCAGACTGGCCAGGTGATGGGGACATGCTCAATACAGCACTACCGGTCGGTCGCGCGGGATACTTTTTAAATAGCTTTTGAATTCGCCGAGCGGCGCCGAGACTGCGCCGAGAATATGAACTTCACGAAACTCCTCTTCGCTTCGCACATCGATGATCAGGGGCTTCGCGCCCGACTTCAATTCCGTAACCAATTCTTCGATATGGATGAATACCGGCGTTATATTGTCGGGTAGGGTCTGTTGCGCAAACTCGGGATATTTTGACGGGTCCGCGTAGGCAGATCGCGCTTGGAGCGCCATCGGAAGTGCTGCCAAAATTGCTAGAATCCAGGCCAAGCGATGCGAACTCATCTTTTCTCCTCTTGATATTGAAAATGGCTCAACTGCGCGAGCGCATCCAATGGTTGCACCCCGGTATAGCGCTGTCCATCAATGATCCAGGTGGGGTAGCTTTGAATGTTCTTATCTTTGCAGACTTCCGCCTGCGGCGCGTTGGGCCCGCCCGGACTGCACTCGACATAGGGAATGCGATTGACCGAACCGTCAAAAAGTTGTTTTTGCTCCGCGCAGTGCGGGCACCACGACGCCCCGTAGAACTTAACGTCGCTCCTTGACAAGTGCTCGGCTAAAGCACGAACCCAGGGATCCTCCGGTCCTTGAGCTTCGCCCCAATAGCCGGCGAAGTAGAGGTGAAGCGCGATGATTCCAACCAGGGCTGCGCCACCGGTTTTCGCCAGCCATGGACCCCAGGAGAACTTCGGCAAATTGACCGGCCGTTGCAATGTGGTGACGATAAAAATCGCGGTCATAAGCCCGAGGGACGTCAAGCAGTAAGGGCAGGTAGCTTTGAGTTCGAATAGTGAAACCGAAGTTAGATATAAACTGAAAAGCAAGCCGAATAGTGAGATCGTCCAGGCCCAGCGCCATCGATCCGCAGCATTTTTGTTCCAAGCGACGGCGGCGAGCAGTGCGTATGTGAGGAAACCCCAGAAGGAGGTCGGCATACCGAAAAGCGTCGACCAGCGGCTGTTGAGGACAACATCACAGCCAGCGCCCTCGGTGCAGAACGCAACTTGCTTTCCTTGCCACGCTGTGAACGACAGATAACCGGAAAGTGCCATGCCGATGAGAGCGAGAGCAAATAGTGGCCAGTTCGGCGCTTTGTTTGTAACCGCCGGTGTTGCTTGTTTGCCCCTTTTGTTATTGGCCATTTTTCTTTCAACCTTTCACTAACGAGTCGATGTCGTTCTTGAGCCGGGCGAACGCTTCCGATTCCTGGCTGTCGTAATAGCCACGAATACGGGCATCCTTGTCAACCAGAACAAAGCGCGGGCTGTGCCCAATGATACCCGCCGGATCGGCGTCGCTTGAAACAGTGGCAACCGCGAGATGGAAGCCCTCTTCCACCAGACGTACGATCCGGTCCCTCTGCCCGGTGAGAAAGTACCAACGCTTGCCGTCGGCCTGGAATTTCGTGGCATAACTCGTGAGCGCCTGCGGGGTGTCACGCTCCGGATCGACGGTGAACGAAACCAATTGAAAGTCCGGCTTCGCCGCATATTCTTGCTGCAGCTTTGCCATGATGGCGCTTTGCAAGGGACAGGTATCGGTACAGCTCGTATAAATGAAATCCGCGACCCAGATTTTGCCCCGTAGCTGTTGCAAGCTGACGATGCTGCCGTCTCGTTCCGTGAGAGTAAACTCAGGCACCGAGCCATACTGCTTCCCGCCGTTCGCTGAATCGGTTTGCTCAATGGCGAGGCGCGAATGGGGCGCGAGTTTCAGCCAAAGCGCCGTGCCTAGGATCACTCCCAAACCTACGACTGCAATGCCCAGCAGCAGAAAGCGAGTTTTTGTACTATCGAACATTGCAAAGACCAAGCAGCGACGATTCTAACGAGAAAATTTACCTTTGTGTAGAGATATACCGGTGTCGCCCGGTGCGCCTAAGCTGCAATGAATCGGCCGTAGGCGCCCGTTGCGCGGTTATTCCGGTGGAATTTTTCCGACCAGCTTACCATTGGTATAAAGCTCATAACCCCTAATCCCCAATTCATAGCCCTGCGGTGGATGGTCGGAGAAATCTGTGACGACGAGGTCGATGACGAGAAGCGTCTCACCTTGCGCCGGTACTTCAAATGCAAGCTTAACGGGTCCGACCGTAATCTTTATCGACGCGCTGCGGCGGGTTTTTTTGAGGACGGCGGTGATGGTTTTGATTTTGATATTGAACGCGTCGAAAGCGCCGGCACCAACCTCGCCGCGAAAAATCCGCGCGGCTTTTTTCCCGGTAAATTGAGTCAAGTCGACCGACTCGGACGACGGAGCGATCTCCTGCCATCCGCTTTGCCAAAATTTGAGTCCGGGTCTCGGGCTAAGCGCAATTTTGTCTATCAGAATTTTAACTTGGCTGAAGTCGCCGATCGCTTCCCGATGATCCTTGATCTGAATCTCCAGCACCCCGCGCTCACTTTCGGCGCCGAGCGCAACGGTGGTATTCAGCCACAGCTGCGAACTGAATAAAAATAGCGCCAGGAATCTTGATAATTTCATGGATTTTGTGGCGAGCCATTCCTGCGCAGCCATTGAATGTCCGCCAAAACGTCTGCATCGCGCCACTTCTCACCATAATAGTCGATACGCCGGTTTCCCTGGCGATCTACCACAGTCGTGAATGTCGTGTGCTGGACTTGGCCGGACTGGTTTTTAACCACGTTGAGCCCGAAGACTTTCCAGACTTTAGCAAGATCTCGTCGGTTGCCGGTGAGAAAAGACCAATGCTCGGTATTTGCTTTGAACTGACTGGCATACGCCTTCAAGGCCGCCGGGGTGTCACGTTCCGGATCGGTGGTAATGCTCAGCAGATGATAGTCTGCAATCTTCCGTCTCTCGAGGTCTCGCTGGATGGCGGCCAATTTAGCTGTCAGCAAAGGGCAGACGTCCGGGCAGGTAGTGAAAATGAATGTGATCAGAACCACCTCTCCGCGTGCACTAGCGAAATGAAACGCTTTGCCGTCTTGATCTTTGAGCTCGAAATCGGGCACGGCGATGTTTACTGCTTGCCTTCCGGGAGCAGCCGGCGATTTTGGCGGGATCGGAACATGCGACCAGGCGACCGCGCAGAACACGACGATAGCGAGCAGCGCCAGAAATAAGCTCCGTCTAATTGTCGACTTTGAACTCATAAATCACGTCCAAGCGCTTGGTCCCTTCGGGGAGATCGCCTCGTACCACGTAAGTGCTGTTGTAGACTTGTTCTTCGCCGGGACGAAGGCGTACGGGAAGCAGCAGAGCGCATTGCACAAGCTCCAAATATTGTGCCAGCTCTTTGGGCTCGATGCGATGCACGATTCGGGTCGCGATCTCGCGATTTGTACGGTTTTTAACCTTGAAGCCGATCGTGAAAACGTCACTGGGACGGGCAACGGTTTCTTTGACAACGGGTTCGGCAAAGATGACGGTTTCAAAAGGCAAGACCGTCGTGAAACTCACCCTGACTCCGGCTCCCCAGTCGAGAGAAATTCGCCATTGGGAGTCTTCACGCAGTAGAGTAAATTCTTCTTCGCCTTCGATGGTGGGCAATTTTCCTTGACGGTGAAGTTCATCGATCGCTGCAAGAATTTTTTTTTGCTCCGGCGCGGGCAAAGCGTTGAGCCGCGACTCGTCCCAATCCAGTAATAAACCTGAAAGGGCGTTGGCATCCGGAAGCTTGAGATTCACTTTGACTCGATTAAGGTCTTGCTCCGGCGCCTCCGATAACGGGCGGATTTCGATAAGCGCAGCAAGTTTTCGCGCGACCTCCAGAGTAAAGCCGGTAAACGGCGGGCGTTCGCGCAAGTAATCGTTCAGAGGCTTCACGCGTTGATCTTCGGTGGCAATAAAGCGGTAGGCTCGACGAAAATCGCGGGCGTAAAGGAAATGGAGATAGCTTGATAGTGTCTGAATGGGCTGCTCGGGACGCCTGTTGCTCGCGGTCTGAATTGCGTAAACGGCCGGCAGAACCAGAACGGCGATTGTAAGCAGAAGCAGAGAGAAATTTTTAGCGGACTGGGGCAATTCTTGCACTCAGAGTGGAATCGGCGGCAATCTTATCGGGGGTCTAGCGTGCCTTCGCCGGAATGATCCAGAGATAAACCGTGCGGCCCTCGACGCGTTCGGCCTTATCAGGCTTCCAATCGCCCATGTCGAAGGAATGTGAGACCACGCGCGAACCCGGCTTCAGTTGGCTAAGAAGATTGGGTTTCAGTTTCAAGTTCACGTCCGGCAAAAGATACATGGTCACCACAGATGCTTGGCTCAGATCGACGGTCAAAATGTCCTGCTGGCGAATCTCTGCCGAGTCCTGCACGCCAGCGGCCCGAATATTTTCTCGCGACTGCTTGACCAGATCACCGTCGATCTCAAAGCCGACGGCCTTGGCGCCTTTTTTCGCTGCAGCGATGACGATCCGGCCATCGCCGGAGCCTAGATCGTAGACGACATCGCCTTGCTTTACGCCCGCGAGATCGATCATTTTATCGACCACTTCCTGAGGCGAGGGCACAAAGGGCACGATCTTTTTGGTTTGGAAAGGCGTATCCTGAGCGCGCGCCAAACCGCTAATACTGAGCGCCGGCTCATTGAGTTCGGTCAACCCAACCGAAATGAAAAGTACCAGGAAAAGGCAAAAACCTTCTAAGTTTCGTTGTCTCATTAGCTTCGGTGTCTGTTCGAATTAAACATAAAAACCGAATGATCGCTAGATTGCGAGTATTGGCGCGGAATTTTACCGCAAAATCACTCACTCACTTTGTAGTGAAGCTTACTTTGTCGGTCGCGTTAAGCTCGGTATTGTGATCGCCCGTGGTCACCCGCAGCTCGAGCGTATGAGTTCCGGGCTTTAGCCCATTCAAGGTTCCCTTTGATCCCTTGAACATGCCCGCCATCTCGCCGTCAACGTAAGCGTGTACGTGCTCGCCGATTTTGCCTTTGACGAGCTTGAACTCGAGTGGGACGGAGTCGCCTTTGATCAGTTGTCCTGGTTTAGGCGAAACGATTTTGACGCTCGCACCCTGAGCGGGTTTGAGGGTTGAGGACAGCATTGCCTTAGCGGATGATTTCGCCGGCATATCCATGCTCTGCATGTGCTCATGGCTGTCCTGTGCTGCCGCCGTGAGCCCGCTGACAGCGAGGACCATTGCAAGGGAACAGACTATTTTTAACGATTGCATGCTTCTCTCCTTGTGTCCATTTGACGAAAATATTTCTGATCTCGAAGCTGAGCCGGAATATTTCTAGCTCCTGCACCGTTTGACGACCATTGACGTTCGCGCTTCGAATCAATGCTCATGAATCGTTGGCGGTTTTTGACCACGCGCCAGCAAACCAATCTCCACGGCGATGAATAGCACCGCTGCTGTCAGCACGATGGTGGCAGCCGACGAGATGTCGAAATAGAAGCTCAAAAACATTCCTACTGCGCCGCAGAGCGCCCCAAGCAGCGGCGAGGCAATTAAAAGAGTCTGAAAGCGCTGAGTCAAGTAACGGCCGATCACCGGCGGAATGACCATTGCCGCCGCCACCAAGGTTACGCCCAAGATTTGCGTAGACGCTAAAACGGTCACAGCCAATAGAGTAATGAAGAGTAAATCGATTTTGCCTGTGGCTATTCCGTACGCGGAAGCGACTTCCGGGTCGAAGGTCGCAAACAACAACGGCCGCCGAATGAGATAAAGCACTGCGAATACGACCAATGAAATTATTAAAACAATTCCGAGGTCGAGGGGTGTGATGCCGAGAATGTTGCCGAAGAGCGCTGCTTCGATATTGCGGGTGAAACTCCGGTGGGTGGAAATGATCGCGACCCCAAGCGCGAAGCTCGAGGTTGTCACCACGCCGATGGCCGCATCGGCGCCGACCCAGCGCCGGCGGCTGATGCCGTGGATCAAAATCCCCGACAGCAACGCCCAGATTCCGCCGCCGATAAAAAAATTCACGTTCCAGACGTAACTCAATACCGCGCCGCCAAAGATCGCGTGCGACAGGCCGTGGCCGATGTAGCTCATGCGCCGCAAAACGACATACACGCCGATAAAGCCGCAGAGCGCGCCGATGACGAGGGCGGCAACGAAACCGTTACGGAAAAATTCATATTCGAAGGGAGCTAATATCGACATAAACGTTCAAATCGTTCAAAAAGTTCAAACGGTTCAGGCCGTCGACTGTTTAGAGATTTGTGAGCGGCTGTCACGTTATCAACGTGTTCCCATCAAGTATGTGGCGCGTGCGGGCGCTCGCCGATCATCACCATACCGTCGTGGTGGAATACGACGAGCTCGCCGCTGTAGGCTTCTCGGAGCACTCTAGCGTTGAAGATTTCGTTGGGGCGGCCCTCGGCGATCAACCGATGATTGATGCAAACCGCCCAGGGCAGATGCGCGGCTACCCAGTTCAAATCGTGCGCGGTCAGGACGATGGCGACGCCCTGATGATTGATCTCGTGCAGAAAGTGAATGACGTCATCACGCGAACGAATGTCGAGACCGGAGGCCGGCTCGTCGAGCAGAATGAGCTCGGGGTCGCCGAGTAGCGCGCGGCCGATGAAGACCGCCTGTTGCTGGCCGCCCGAGAGCTCCCGAATATGACGTTTGCCCAGCCCGGCCAAATTCAGCCGCTGCATGATGTTTTCGAGCTTCTTTTTCTCCTTTTCACCGATGCCACCGAACCAGCGATTCTTGACGTAAAACCCCATCGTGATCACTTCCTCGACGGTGATCGGGAAATTCCAATCGATGGTTTCGAGTTGCGGTACGTAGCCGATGCGATCGAGGGACGAGCGCGTGAGCGGACGTCCGCGCAGCAGAATTTTCCCTGCCGAAGTTGGCACCATGCCGAGAATCGTCCGTAGCAGCGTGGTTTTGCCCCCGCCGTTGGGGCCGACGATTGCCATGAATTGGCCGGGCCAAATTTTTAGCGATACATGTTCCAGTGCTACGGTCGTTCCATAGAGGCTGCTGACGTGCGCTAGGTCGACGAGCGGTACGCCCGTGGCCTTGTGCCAAAGGCGCTCTTCGGCGTCCGAAGGGTGCAGGCTGTGCGGATCGCCGGGTCGATGATCGTGCGGATTGGCCATAATAGTTGCGACGATCAGGACTAAGGCGGAGTAGTTTTACGCCGATAGTCGGCGTGCGCACCAGCGACGGGCGTGGGATCAACGGTTTTGAGCGACTCGCTGGAGCCGCCGAGCGCTTCGAACATAATCGTCACATTATCGAGCATCATGCCGATATAAGAATGGCGCGGCTCGCCGGGCTTAGCGGGGAGTTCATCGTCTCGCAGCTTGTCTATATAGCGGCTCTTCGCTTCACGCGCGATCTGCTCCAGCACCGGGCTTGGGAATACCTCGGAGCCAAACACGGCAGGAACTTTTTCCCTGCGAATCTGATCGATGAGCCGCATAACCTCCCTGGGGCTGGGATCGGTGAAATCGGAAGGCTGCACCGCGCCGATTACCCGAAAACCGTAGCGCCGCGCAAAGTAAGGCCATGAGTCGTGATAGGTTAACAGCCGGCGATTGTTGGGCGGGATTGTCTGGGTTGCCGCTTGGATCGCCTGATCGAGCGCTTCGGCCTTTTGTATAAATTGCGCCGCGTTGTGCTCGTAGGCATCTCGATTTTTCGCGTCGAGCCGGACCACTTCATCGCAGACAAGAGCTGCGTAGCGGATCGCGTACTGTGGATTCAACCACAGGTGCGGATTGGGATGACCCTGCTCCTTGGGAAAGCTGAAGTCGAAAATGTATTCGTCTTTATTAATCGTCTTGTCGCCGAGACTGTAAATCGTTGCGCCTTGGCGCAAGTTCGCCTGAGCGAGTTTTTGCGTCGGCGTTTCCAGATCGAGGCCGTTGAAGATGATCAGGTCAGCGCTGCTCAGGAGTTTGCTGTCCGATGGGATGGGCTCGAAGGTATGAGAGTTAATCCCTTCGGGAATAATGCCGGCAACGTCGGCTTTGTCCCCCACAATGTTTTCCACGATGCTGGTGATCGGCGCGACCGTGGTTACGATTCTTAACTTTGTCGCGTCAGTGGGAGCGCGGCTGGGCTGATTTTCGCCGCAACTTCCGCTCATCAGAAGCGAGAAACAAACCAGAAACAATATCCAGCGGCTGGGCATTTTTACTTATCCCTGAAACCGCCAAAGAGCGCACGATTTTCTCCGCGCCAGAAGATTTTCACCCGCATGAAACCGGCATCGCGCAGCCATGCCATCTGATCTTCCCAGGGTGGACGAGGGCGATCGAAATTGAGAAAACAGCCGCCTGATTTCACCAGCGGATAGATATCGTGATAGATCGCCTCGATCGATTTCGGATCGCGCACATTGTGGATGGCGATGGACGAAACCACCGCTGAAAAAGACCCTTGGAGATAGTGCTGCCAGTCTTTTTGGGCGAAATCGCAGAGGACATATTCGAATCGACCGGCGAATTTCTCCATCCGCTCGCTACCGAGTTTCGCCATTTCCCGAGATCCGTCCTGACAGATGGCAGTGGCGTAAGGAAATCGATTTAGCAGGAAAGCGGTGAGCGCGCCGTAACCCGCGCCGAGATCCAAAATGCGAATCGGCGCATCGCTATCGAAGGGGATCGTATCGGCAAGCACGCGAAAGGCTGCCTCACGATCCTTTTCTTTAGGATCCTGGCCCGCCGCCCATTTCGAGACATATTCTCGCGAATCCCACTGATGATGATCGTGGTCATGGGAAGGCTTGGATCTGCTTGCCATCTGACTTCTCCTCTCGTCTCATCTCTGCAATCTGAAACGATAAACATAATTAAACTCTGCGGCGACGTTTTGTCCGTCTCTTTGCGCCGGCTCAAACCGGGACTGTCGAACAGCCTTTAGTGCTTCCTCGTCGAATCCCGCGCCGCCGCTCTTGGTGATTTCCGCCTTCATAACGTTACCTTGCGGATCGACTTCGATGCGCAGGGTAACATCGCTTTCCATGCCCATACGCAGCGCCATTGGAGGATAGGAAGCGCGCGCAGTCTGAATCGGTTTCGCCTCGCGATTGGTGCGAAGCGGCTCGGTCTGTACCGGGAGTCCAGGGGCTCCAGAGCCGCGGCCAAAACTTGCCACGGCGGTTCCGCCGCCGCTCCCTGCATTGCCTGAGCCTGGGGCGACGCCGACATC